>NZ_JBSFFN010000012.1:0-151869 GCF_053596135.1 Streptomyces sp. NPDC001770
GGGCTGGTCCGTGCGGGCTCGGCGGCAACAGCGCCGGGGCGGCTCAGGAGAGGTCGGTGAGCCGGCCGTCCGCGGACCCGGCACCGGGTCCGCCCTCCTCTCCGTGCGCACGGGGCTCAGGCGTCGTAGGAGTCGGCCTTCTTCGGCGCCGCGTCCTGGACCGCGCCGCTCAGCGACATCGAGCGGCTGCTGAAGCGCTCCGTGTCCACGCCGTTCTCCTTCAGCACCCGCAGCGCCGCCGAGTGGACCACCCGCAGCACCGGGGCGGCGGCGCGCAGCGCGTCGTCCGCCATGAAGCGGTGGTTCCACGGCTGCGAGGCCCAGGCGTGCCGCATCCCGAACGGCTCCGGCAGGCTGATCTTGCCGCCGAGGTAGTCGAGCAGCGGCGGGTACCAGGTCAGCGGGGCGCGCAGCGCGAGGCGGACCACCTCCTCCGGCTCGACCAGCGGCAGGTTGACCTTGCGGGTCTCCCAGAAGCGGACCGTCTTGTTGACCGTCTTCGTCTTCGCCGCCGGCTTCGAGAAGAAGAGCGAGTGGACCGGGCCCAGCGCGTGCCCGGTGACCTCGATGCGCAGCGTCTCGTGCAGCACCGTCACCGTGATCATCATCGTCAGCACCAACTGGCCGTCCCAGAGCGTGAACTGCACGCCCAGGTAGTGCCGGGCACCGCTGCCGAACTGCTGGTGGTTGCAGATGCGCTGTATCTCGTGCGGCTTGACCTGGAAGGTCGCCACGTCCTCACCGGCGGGCCGGGAGACCGAGTCCGCGTTCTCGCCCACCGGGGAGACGATCCAGTGCTTCACCGACGGCTTCGGGAAACCACCGCTGTTCAGCGGGCCGCGCTCCAGCATCTGCAACTGGTCGTGGATCGCCCGGATCACGTCCCAGCTGCGGAACTGGTGGAATTCCTTGGTGGGATCGGCCGAGACCAGCTCCTCCGCCAACTGCCAGCTGCCCCAGCGGGTTCCCATGCCGAGAATGCCCTTGGGGCCCGCGTAGAAGACCGAGTTCGACTGCTGCTCCGCGGCGAGCTTCTCCAGCGACTGGCGCAGCGCCTCACGGGCGGTCTCGTTCGGGTTCTTCGGCACCGCGTCCGGGATCTTGGCGCTGATCCCGCCGCCCGAGAGCAGCCCCTCCCAGCGGACCCGCATGTCCTTCGCCGACGTCTCCGCGATCCGCTTCGCGATCAGCCAGCCGACCACCGGGGCGACGATCGCCCCGCGCAGATAGAGCCCCAGGAGGCCGCCGACCGGCAGCGCGATCAGCGCCACCACCGCCAGACCGCCGAGGACGACCAGCACGACCGTGCCCAGCGCCTTGAACGCCGTGTCCTTGGACTTGTCGAGGGCGTCCCGCAGCCGGAAGCCGATGATCCACAGCAGCAGTCCGGGCAGGAACAGCACGCCGCAGACCAACGTCACCAGCGTCAGACGGGTGTCGCGCTCCTTGCGCAGCCGGGACGCCGACAGGCAGTGCTCCACGACGGTCTGCGGGTCCATCCCGAAGGACTGGATCAGCGCGCCGCGCGCCCCGCCCAACGTGCGCTCCTGGACCGCGCGCGAGAAGGCCTCGCCCAGATTGGGCTTGAAGTAGTCGGCCTTGAAGAACTTCGAGGAACCCGCCGACACCGAGGACCTGTGCCACTCGTTGTCCGCTTTGAGGATCTCCTCCACCGGGCTGTCCCGGTACGCCGCCGAGGCCAGGGCGTTCGTCGCCACCGCCCCGGCGCTCGCGCCCTGGATCGGGATCTGCGCTCCGGGAGAAAAGTCGAATCCGTCGCTGGCCACTTGTTCGCCCCCACTCGCCGCATGGTCTGCTCCTGCGGGTGTGCCCAACTACCGTACGCGGCATACCTTCTGAGCTGCGCCCACAGCGTAGCGTTCCGAACGCCCCCACCGCCCGTCACCGGAGTGGCGCCGGCGGTGATTGCGACAACGCGCCGTCCGAGCGCCCCCTTCGCGACGCGTGGGGAGCGCGGAACGGGAGTCCTCCGCGACGCGCAGAAACCGCGGGACGGGTGCCCGTCCGGTGGAGCAGCCGCGTGGTGACTACGATGGGCCAGCCGGTGGCCGAAGGGGCCGCACGGCCCACCGACCCCTCAGGGAAGGCCATGCTGAACAAGTACGCGCGTGCGTTTTTCACGCGTGTCCTCACGCCGTTCGCCGCTCTGCTGCTCCGCCTCGGGATCAGTCCCGACGCGGTCACCCTGATCGGCACGGCCGGAGTGATGGCCGGTGCGCTCGTCTTCTTCCCCATGGGGGAGTTCTTCTGGGGCACCATCGTCATCACCGTCTTCGTCTTCTCGGACCTGGTCGACGGGAACATGGCGCGGCAGGCCGGGATCTCCAGCCGCTGGGGCGCGTTCCTCGACTCGACGCTCGACCGGGTCGCCGACGGCGCCATCTTCGGCGGCTTCGCCCTCTGGTACGCGGGCAGCGGCGACAACAACATCCTGTGCGCCGTGGCGATCTTCTGCCTCGCCAGCGGCCAGGTCGTCTCGTACACGAAGGCGCGCGGTGAGTCGATCGGTCTGCCGGTCGCCGTCAACGGCCTCGTGGAGCGCGCCGAACGCCTGGTGATCTCGCTGGTCGCAGCAGGCCTCGCCGGACTGCACGGGTTCGGCGTCCCCGGCATCCAGATCCTGCTCCCGATCGCGCTGTGGATCGTCGCGGCGGGCAGTCTGGTGACCCTCGTCCAGCGCGTGGTCACCGTCCGCCGCGAGTCCGCCGAGGCGGACGCGGCGGCGGCCTCGGCGGCCGCGGAAGCGGGCCCGGCGGGTCGGGGGACCGAGGACGGCCGGTGAGCGCACCCGGCACCGACCTCAGGGAACGACTGACCGACGGGCTCTACGGGCTCGGCTGGGGCGCGGTGAAGAAGCTGCCCGAGCCGTTCGCCCGCGCCCTCTTCCGTACCCTCGCCGACCAGGTGTGGAAGCGGCGCGGCAAGAGCGTGCTGCGGCTGGAGTCGAATCTCGCCCGCGTCGTCCCCGACGCCTCCGGGGCCCGGCTCGCCGAACTCTCCCGGGCGGGCATGCGCTCGTACATGCGCTACTGGATGGAGTCCTTCCGGCTGCCCGCCTGGAGCCCGGAGCAGATCAAGGAACGCATCGACGTCACCGACGCCCACCGCCTCACCGAAGGCCTGGAAGCCGGACGCGGAGTCGTCCTCGCCCTGCCGCACCTCGGGAACTGGGACCTGGCCGGAGCCTGGGTCACCACCGACCTGAAGGTCCCCTTCACCACGGTCGCCGAACGCCTCAAGCCCGAGACCCTCTACGACCGCTTCGTCGCCTACCGGGAGAGCCTCGGCATGGAGGTGCTGCCGCACAGCGGCGGCGCCGCCTTCGGCACGCTGGCCCGCCGGCTGCGCGCGGGCGGCCTGGTCTGCCTGGTCGCCGACCGGGACCTGTCCTCCTCCGGCGTGGAGGTCGACTTCTTCGGCGCCCGCGCCCGGATGCCCGCGGGGCCCGCGCTGCTCGCCCAGCAGACCGGGGCACTGCTGCTCCCCGTCACCCTCGGCTTCGACGACACCCCCGTCATGCGGGCCCGGGTCCACCCGCCCGTCGCGGTGCCCGAGAAGGGCACCCGGGCCGAGCGGACCGCCGCCATGACCCAGGCCCTCGCCGACGCCTTCGCCGAAGGCATCGCCGCCCACCCGGAGGACTGGCACATGCTGCAACGGCTCTGGCTCGACGACCTCGACACCGCGGGCGGTACGGCCGAGGGGAAGGCCCCGTGAAGATCGGCATCGTCTGCCCGTACTCCTGGGACGTCCCGGGCGGTGTCCAGTTCCACATCAGGGACCTCGCCGACCACCTGATCCGGCTCGGCCACGAGGTCTCCGTACTCGCCCCGGCCGACGACGACACCCCGCTGCCGCCGTTCGTCGTCTCGGCCGGCCGGGCCGTGCCGGTCCCGTACAACGGCTCGGTGGCCCGCCTCAACTTCGGCTTCCTCTCGGCGGCCCGGGTGCGCCGCTGGCTGCACGACGGCACCTTCGACGTCATCCACATCCACGAACCGGCCTCGCCCTCGCTGGGGCTGCTCGCCTGCTGGGCGGCGCAGGGGCCGATCGTCGCCACCTTCCACACCTCCAATCCTCGCTCCCGCGCCATGATCGCCGCGTACCCGATCCTCCAGCCCGCGCTGGAGAAGATCAGCGCCCGCATCGCGGTCAGCGAGTACGCGCGCCGGACCCTCGTCGAGCACCTCGGCGGCGACGCGGTGGTCATCCCCAACGGCGTCGACGTCGGCTTCTTCGCCGACGCCGAACCGAAGCCCGAGTGGCAGGGCGGCACCCTCGGCTTCGTCGGCCGCATCGACGAGCCGCGCAAGGGCCTGCCGGTCCTCATGAAGGCGCTGCCGGCGATCCTCGCCGCCCGCCCCGGTACCCGGCTGCTGGTGGCCGGCCGGGGCGACGAGGAGGAGGCCGTCGCCGCGCTCCCCGAGGAGATGCGCTCCCGCGTCGAGTTCCTCGGCATGGTCAGCGACGAGGACAAGGCCCGGCTGCTGGCCAGCGTCGACGTGTACGTCGCCCCGAACACCGGCGGCGAGAGCTTCGGGATCATCCTCGTGGAGGCGCTGTCGGCGGGCGCCGCGGTGCTCGCCAGCGACCTCGACGCGTTCGCCCAGGTACTGGACCACGGCACGGCCGGTGACCTCTTCGCCAACGAGGACGCCGACGCGCTGGCCGCGGCGGCGATCCGGCTGCTGGGCGATCCGGAGCGGCGGGCGGGACTGAGCGAGCGGGGGAGCGCGCACGTGCGCCGCTTCGACTGGTCGACCGTCGGCGCCGACATCCTCGCGGTGTACGAGACGGTGGCCGACGGCGCCGCGTCGGTGGCGGCCGACGAGCGCGCGACCGGGCTGCGGGCCCGCTTCGGGCTCGTACGGGACCGGGACGCGGCCCAGCCCAGGGACCGCGACGCCTCCCAGCCGTTCGGACCGGCGGGGAACTGACACGCCCCTCGGGGGACCCACGGGGCCGGCCGGTCCGGGCCCGTGCGGGCCGGTCGGGGCGGATGCCCGGCGACGGTAGCCTTTGCGCCCGTGACCGCAACCTTGATCTGGACCGTCGTCGCGCTCGTCGCGATCGGCCTGTACCTCAGCTGGACCGCCGGACGCCTGGACCGGCTGCACGCGCGGATCGACGCCGCCCGGGCCGCCCTGGACGCGCAGCTGCTGCGCCGCGCCTCGGTCACCCAGGAAGTGGCCACCTCCGGCCTCCTCGACCCCGCCGCCTCCCTCGTCCTGTACGAAGCGGCGCACGCGTCCCGCCAGGCCGAGGAGGACCACCGCGAGGTCGCCGAGAGCGAGCTGAGCGCCGCGCTGCGCGCGGTCTTCGGCGAGAGCGCCCAGGTGGAGTCCGTACGGGAGGCCCCGGGCGGTGAGGAGGCGGCGGACGAGCTGGCCGCCGCCGTACGCCGGGTGCCGATGGCGCGGCGGTTCCACAACGACGCGGTGCGCGCCGCGCGGGCCCTGCGCTCGCACCGCACGGTGCGCTGGTTCCGGCTGGCCGGGCACGCGCCCTTCCCGCTCGCCTTCGAGATGGACGACACCCCGCCCGCCGCTCTGGCCGACCGCCCCGGTACCTGAGGGAGGGACGCGGGGGCTCCCGGGAGGACCCGCGGCGGCGGCGGGGCCGGGCGCGGTCCAAAACGATCCACCGCCTCCCCATTGGCCCTTGCTGTGGACTGGTCGTGGGGCGTTTGCTCGGCGGTGCAGGAAACCAGTAGTCCTTTCACCGAGTGAGGTCCCGTGTCCACGCTTCCCAGCACCCCGCAGTCCGCAGTGTCCGCCGGTTCTCCCGCCACCGGCACCGCCCGCGTCAAGCGCGGCATGGCCGAGCAGCTCAAGGGCGGCGTGATCATGGACGTCGTCGACGCCAAGCAGGCGAAGATCGCCGAGGACGCGGGCGCGGTGGCCGTGATGGCCCTGGAGCGCGTGCCGGCCGACATCCGCAAGGACGGCGGCGTGGCCCGGATGTCCGACCCCAACATGATCGAGGAGATCATCGGGGCCGTCTCCATCCCCGTCATGGCCAAGTCCCGCATCGGCCACTTCGTGGAGGCCCAGGTCCTCCAGTCCCTCGGCGTCGACTACATCGACGAGTCCGAGGTCCTCACCCCGGCCGACGAGGTCAACCACAGCGACAAGTTCGCCTTCACCACCCCGTTCGTCTGCGGTGCCACCAACCTGGGCGAGGCCCTGCGCCGTATCGCCGAGGGCGCCGCGATGATCCGCTCCAAGGGCGAGGCCGGCACCGGCAACGTCGTGGAGGCCGTCCGCCACCTGCGCCAGATCAAGAACGAGATCGCCCGGCTGCGCGGCTACGACAACAACGAGCTGTACGCCGCCGCCAAGGAGCTGCGCGCCCCGTACGAGCTGGTCAAGGAGGTCGCCGAGCTCGGCAAGCTCCCCGTGGTGCTCTTCTCCGCCGGTGGTGTCGCCACGCCCGCCGACGCCGCGCTGATGCGCCAGCTCGGCGCCGAGGGCGTCTTCGTCGGCTCCGGCATCTTCAAGTCGGGCGACCCGGCCAAGCGCGCCGCCGCCATCGTGAAGGCCACCACCTTCTACGACGACCCGAAGGTCATCGCGGACGCCTCCCGCAACCTGGGCGAGGCCATGGTCGGCATCAACTGCGACACGCTGCCCGAGACCGAGCGCTACGCCAACCGCGGCTGGTAACCCCCGATGAGCGACACACCCGTGATCGGGGTCCTGGCCCTCCAGGGCGACGTGCGCGAACACCTGATCGCCCTGGCCTCGGCGGACGCCCTGGCCAGGCCGGTCCGGCGCCCCGAGGAACTCGCCGGGGTCGACGGTCTCGTCATCCCCGGCGGTGAATCCACCACCATGTCCAAGCTCGCCGTGCTCTTCGGCATGATGGAGCCGCTGCGCGAGCGGGTGCGGGCGGGCATGCCGGTCTACGGCACCTGCGCCGGCATGATCATGCTCGCCGACAAGATCCTGGACCCGCGCGCGGGCCAGGAGACCGTCGGCGGGATCGACATGATCGTGCGCCGCAACGCCTTCGGCCGGCAGAACGAGTCCTTCGAGGCCTCCGTCACCGTCCGGGGCATCGAGGAGGGCACGGACGGACCGGTGGAAGGCGTCTTCATCCGGGCCCCCTGGGTGGAATCCGTCGGCGCCGCGGTGGAGGTGCTCGCCGAACACCGCGGTCACATTGTCGCGGTACGTCAGAAGAACGCCCTGGCGACTTCGTTCCACCCGGAATTGACCGGCGACCACCGGGTCCACGCGCTCTTCGTCGAGATGGTGCGCGCAGTGCTCTGACCGATCCCGGTAGGATCTCTCGGGTTCGGATCGATTTTGGTGACGCGAAGGAGAAGGCAGATGTCCGGCCACTCTAAATGGGCTACGACGAAGCACAAGAAGGCCGTGGTTGACGCCAAGCGCGGCAAGCTCTTCGCGAAGCTGATCAAGAACATCGAGGTCGCGGCCCGCTCCGGCGGCATCGACCCCGACGGCAACCCGACGCTCGTCGACGCCATCCAGAAGGCGAAGAAGAGCTCCGTCCCGAACAAGAACATCGACTCCGCGGTCAAGCGCGGCGGCGGTCTCGAAGCCGGCGGCGCCGACTACGAGACGATCATGTACGAGGGCTACGGCCCCAACGGTGTCGCGGTGCTCATCGAGTGCCTCACCGACAACCGCAACCGCGCCGCCTCGGACGTGCGCGTGGCGATGACCCGCAACGGCGGCTCCATGGCCGACCCGGGCTCCGTCTCGTACCTGTTCAACCGCAAGGGCGTCGTCAACCTGCCCAAGGGCGAACTGACCGAGGACGACGTGCTGGGCGCCGTGCTCGACGCGGGTGCCGAAGAGGTCAACGACCTCGGCGACACCTTCGAGGTCGTCAGCGAGGCCACCGACATGGTCGCGGTCCGCACCGCGCTCCAGGAGGCGGGCATCGACTACGACTCCGCCGAGGCCAGCTTCCTGCCCACCATGCAGGTCGAGCTCGACGAAGAGGGCGCGCGCAAGATCTTCAAACTCATCGACGCGCTCGAGGACAGCGACGACGTGCAGAACGTCTTCGCCAACTTCGACGTCTCGGACGAGGTCATGGAGAAGGTCGACGCCGCCTGATCCGGACCACCCGGAAGCGGTACGCGGCACGGGCCGGCGGGGACACACCCCCGTCGGCCCGTCGCGTTGTCGGAGCCGCCCGATAGCCTGCCAGAACAGATGACCGAACGGTGAGGACAGGGGGCGTTCCGTGCGCGTACTCGGCGTGGACCCGGGGCTGACCCGGTGCGGCGTCGGCGTCGTCGAAGGCGTCGCCGGCCGCCCGCTGACCATGATCGGCGTCGGTGTGGTGCGTACCCCGCCCGAAGCCGAACTCGGCGACCGCCTGGTCGCGATCGAGCGCGGCATCGAGCAGTGGCTCGACGAACACCGCCCTGAATTCGTCGCCGTCGAGCGCGTGTTCAGCCAGCACAACGTCCGTACGGTCATGGGCACCGCCCAGGCCAGCGCGGTCGCCATGCTCTGCGCCGCCCGGCGCGGCATCCCCGTCGCCCTGCACACCCCCAGCGAGGTCAAGGCCGCCGTCACCGGCTCCGGACGCGCCGACAAGGCACAGGTCGGCGCCATGGTCACCCGGCTGCTCCGGCTCGCCGCCCCGCCCAGACCCGCCGACGCCGCCGACGCCCTCGCGCTCGCGATCTGCCACATCTGGCGGGCCCCCGCGCAGAACCGGCTCCAGCAGGCCGTCGCCGCCCATCGCACGCTGAAAGGCCGCACCGCATGATCGCCTTCCTCTCCGGCCCGGTGGCCGCCCTCTCCCCGGCCACGGCCGTCATCGAGGTCGGCGGTGTCGGCATGGCCGTCCAGTGCGCCCCGCGCACCCTGGCCGATCTCCGGATCGGCCAGCAGGCCAGGCTCGCCACCTCCCTCGTCGTGCGCGAGGACTCCCTCACGCTCTACGGCTTCGCCGACGACGACGAGCGCCAGGTCTTCGAACTGCTCCAGACCGCCAGCGGAGTCGGCCCCCGGCTCGCGCAGGCCATGCTCGCCACCCACAGCCCCGACGCGCTGCGCCAGGCCGTCTCCACCGGTGACGAGAAGGCCCTGATGGCCGTCTCCGGCATCGGCAAGAAGGGCGCCCAGAAGCTCCTGCTCGAACTCAAGGACCGGCTCGGCGCCCCCCTCGGCGCCCACATCGGCCAGCAGGCCCCCGCCGCCGTCGTCGCCGACTGGCGCGAACAGCTCCAGGCCGCCCTGATCGGCCTCGGCTACGCCGCCCGGGAGGCCGACGACGCGGTCTCCGCCGTCGCCCCGCAGGCCGAGGCGGCCCTCGCGGACGGCGTCCGGCCCCCCGTGCCGCAGCTGCTGCGCGCAGCCCTCCAGACCCTCAACCGCACCCGCTGACCCGGCGCCGACCCCCGAGGCAGGACTGACCCGATGAACTGGGACGAGACCGGACCCGACACCGACGAGCGGGCGGCCGACGCGGCGGCGGCGTACGACGACCGGCTGGTCACCGGCGTCGCCGACGGCGAGGACACCGCCGTCGAAGCCGCCCTGCGCCCCAAGGACCTCGACGAGTTCGTCGGCCAGGAGAAGGTCCGCGAACAGCTCGACCTCGTCCTCAAGGCCGCCCGCGCCCGGGGTGCCACCGCCGACCACGTGCTGCTCTCCGGTGCGCCCGGTCTCGGCAAGACCACTCTTTCGATGATCATCGCCGCGGAGATGAACGCGCCCATCCGGATCACCTCCGGGCCCGCCATCCAGCACGCGGGCGACCTCGCCGCGATCCTCTCCTCCCTCCAGGAGGGCGAGGTGCTCTTCCTGGACGAGATCCACCGCATGTCCCGCCCGGCCGAGGAGATGCTCTACATGGCGATGGAGGACTTCCGCGTCGACGTCATCGTCGGCAAGGGCCCCGGCGCCACCGCGATCCCCCTCGAACTGCCGCCCTTCACACTGGTAGGCGCCACCACCCGGGCCGGACTGCTGCCACCCCCGCTGAGGGACCGTTTCGGCTTCACCGGCCACATGGAGTTCTACGCCCCCGCCGAGCTGGAACGCGTCCTCCACCGCTCCGCCGGACTCCTCGACGTGGCCATCGACACCGCGGGCGCCGCCGAGATCGCCGGCCGCTCCCGCGGCACCCCCCGCATCGCCAACCGGCTGCTGCGCCGGGTCCGCGACTACGCCCAGGTCAAGGCGGACGGTGTGATCGACCGGGACATCGCCGCCGCGGCCCTCCAGGTGTACGAAGTCGACGCCCGCGGACTCGACCGGCTCGACCGGGCCGTCCTCGGCGCCCTGCTGAAGCTCTTCGGCGGCGGCCCGGTCGGCCTCTCCACCCTCGCCGTCGCGGTGGGGGAGGAGCGCGAGACGGTCGAGGAGGTCGCCGAGCCCTTCCTCGTACGCGAAGGACTGCTGGCCCGCACCCCGCGCGGCAGGGTGGCCACACCGGCCGCCTGGGCCCATCTGGGACTCGTTCCGCCGCAGCACGGAGCAAAGGGACAAGCGGGCCTGTTCGGGGCGTGATGCGTCACAGCTTGACCATTTACGGAACCGGGGTGCGATGCTGGGCGTTGTTCCAGCGATGCGGACTCGCTTAGACTCCGCCGATGCCGCCCTTAAAGGTCGGTGTACCCACCCCCGTAGATACAGGCCGCATTCTCAGCGCGGTCGTGCGAAGGAAATGCGTCCTGTGAGTCTCCAGCTTCTTCTCCCCGTGATCCTGATCTTCGGCGTCATGTTCATGATGACCCGGTCCCAAAAGAAGAAGCAGGAGGCTGCGTCCCAGATGCGCAACGAGATGCAGCCGGGGACCGGCGTGCGCACGATCGGTGGCATGTACGCCACGGTCAAGGAGATCCAGGAGGACACCGTCCTCCTGGAGGTCGCTCCCGGCGTCCACGCGGTCTACGCGAAGAACGCCATCGGCGCCGTCCTGGACGACGCGGAGTACAACCGCATCGTCCACGGCGACACCGAGGAGCCCGACTCCCCGAGCGTTCCGGACGACGCCTCCTCGATCACCGACGGCGACGAGAAGATCGACCTGGAGAAGAAGTCCGTGGCCGACGACTCCGACGCCGAGGCGAAGGACGTCGAGGCGAAGGACGCCAAGGACGACGGCGACACCGGCGCGAAGTAGTCGCACGGCACGGGGACACCGCCCGCCCACCCGGGGCGCGGTCTCCCCGGAACGTCCGGTCTTCTGCGGGGGCGGGTCCCCACAACACTTCGTGGCCGCTCGGGCGCGTACCCGGCGCGGAGCGGTTGGACAGGGAGAAACGAAAAGGTGGCAGCACCGAAGAAGGGCCGAGGGCCGGCCGGTGGCGGTCAGGGAAGGCCGGGGCGTTCCCTGGCTCTCATCCTGATCGTCATGGTCGCGCTCGCTGGCGGGATGTTCCTGTCCGGCCACACCACTCCGAGACTGGGCATCGACCTGGCAGGCGGAACCTCGATCACGCTCCAGGCGAAGAGCCAGCCCGGCAAGCCGGACGCGATCAACGAGACCAACATGAACACCGCGGTCGGCATCATCGAGCGCCGTGTCAACGGTCTGGGCGTGTCCGAGGCCGAGGTTCAGACCCAGGGCTCCAGCAACATCATCGTGAACATCCCGAAGGGGACCAACTCCGAGCAGGCCCGGAAGCAGGTCGGTACGACCGCCCAGCTGTTCTTCCGGCCCGTTCTGACCGTCGAGGCCGGCGGCTCCGACGCCACCCCCTCGGCTTCCGCCACCCCCTCCGGCAGCGCGTCGCCGAGCGCCTCGGCGTCGGCTTCCGCGAAGGCCACGGACGGCGAGACGGCCACGGACGGCGACAAGTCCTCCGCCTCTCCCTCGCCGAGCGCCACCACCCAGGGCCGCGCCGTCACCGGAGCGCTGACCGAGGACACCACTCCGAGCGCCTCGGCCTCCGCCGCCGCCACGGGCGACGCCGCCGCGGCCGACGCGTCGCCGAGTGCCTCCGTCGACCCGGCGACCGCGAAGCTCCAGGCCGAGTTCGCCGCGCTCGACTGCTCCGACCCGAAGCAGCGCGCCGCCGCCGGCCAGAACGCCAAGGACACCGACACGATCGTCGCCTGCGGTTCCAACACCCCGGGCAGCTACGAGAAGTACGTCCTCGGCCCGGCCGCGGTCTCCGGCAGCGACGTCGACAACGCCCAGGGCACCTTCGACCAGACCGCCGGTCAGTGGATCGTGTCGATGGAGTTCACCTCCGGCGGCGCCAAGAAGTTCAACAAGATCACGTCGACGCTGGCGCAGCAGACCGCGCCGATGAACCAGTTCGCGATCGTCCTCGACGGCGAAGTGGTCTCCGCTCCCTCGGTCGCCAGCGCGCTCAGCGCCAACGCCCAGATCTCGGGCAGCTTCACCCAGCAGGAGGCCGAGGACCTCGGCAACATCCTGTCCTACGGCGCCCTGCCGCTGACCTTCAAGGAGGCGAGCGTCACCACGGTGACCGCCGCCCTCGGCGGTGAGCAGCTCCAGGCCGGCCTGATCGCCGGTGCCATCGGTCTGGCGCTGGTCGTCATCTACCTGGTGGCGTACTACCGCGGCCTCGCGTCCATCGCGCTGCTGAGCCTCCTGGTCTCGGGCATCCTGACGTACACGATCATGGCCCTGCTCGGCCCGGGCATCGGCTTCGCGCTGAACCTGCCGGCGGTCTGCGGAGCCATCGTGGCCATCGGTATCACCGCCGACTCGTTCATCGTGTACTTCGAACGAGTGAGAGACGAGATCCGTGAGGGACGCACCCTCCGGCCCGCCATCGAGCGCGCCTGGCCGCGTGCCCGGCGCACCATCCTGGTCTCCGACTTCGTGTCGTTCCTCGCCGCCGCCGTGCTCTTCGTGGTCACCGTCGGCAAGGTCCAGGGCTTCGCGTTCACGCTCGGCCTCACCACCGTGCTCGACGTCGTCGTGGTGTTCTTCTTCACCAAGCCGGTCATGACGCTGATGGGCCGGACGAAGTTCTTCTCCAGCGGGCACCCGTGGTCCGGGCTGGACCCGAAGCGGCTCGGCGCCAAGCCGCCGCTGCGCCGCTCGCGCCGTGTCAACTCCTCCACCGACCCGAAGGAGGCGTGAGATGTCGCGACTCGGCAGCATCGGCGCCCGGCTCTACCGAGGCGAGCTCGGCTACGACTTCATCGGTAAGCGCAAGATCTGGTACGGCGTCTCGATCCTGATCACCATCACGGCCATCCTCGGCCTGGCGGTCGGCGGCCTGAACATGGGCATCGAGTTCAAGGGCGGCGCGGTCTTCACGACCGACACCAAGGCCAAGATCTCCACCTCCCAGGCCCAGGAAGCGGCCGTCAAGGCGTCCGGCCACGAGGCGATCGTGCAGGAGCTCGGCAACGGCGGCCTGCGTATCCAGATCACCGAGGTCGACACCGCCAAGGCCGACGGCATCAAGACCCAGCTCTCCGACGACCTCGGCATCCCCGCGTCGAAGATCAACGCCGACCTGGTCGGCCCGAGCTGGGGCGAGCAGATCGCCAACAAGGCGTGGACCGGCCTCGGGATCTTCATGGTTCTCGTGGTGGTCTACCTGGCCATCGCCTTCGAGTGGCGGATGGCCGTCGCCGCCCTCGTGGCGCTGATCCACGACATCACCATCACGGTCGGTGTCTACGCCCTGGTCGGCTTCGAGGTCACCCCGGGCACCGTGATCGGTCTGCTCACCATCCTCGGTTACTCCCTCTACGACACGGTCGTCGTCTTCGACTCCCTCAAGGAGGGCCAGAAGGGGATCACCAAGCAGACCCGCTTCACCTACAGCGAGATCGCCAACAAGTCGATCAACGGCACGCTGGTGCGTTCCATCAACACCACCGTGGTCGCGCTCCTCCCCGTCGCCGGTCTGCTCTTCATCGGTGGCGGCGTCCTCGGCGCAGGCATGCTGAACGACATCTCGCTGTCGCTGTTCGTCGGCCTCGCGGCCGGCGCGTACTCCTCGATCTTCATCGCCACGCCGCTCGTGACCGACCTCAAGGAGCGCGAGCCGCAGATGAAGGCGCTCACCAAGCGCGTCCTCGCCAAGCGTGCCGCCGCCGCGGCCAAGGGCGAGTCCGAGGAGGACGACGAGCCGCAGCACACCGTCACCGCGGGCGCGGGAGCCGGCTCGTCGGCCTCGGTGATCGGACAGCGCCGCGAGCCCGGTGGCAGCGACGGCCGCGGTCAGGGGAAGCACCGATGACCGGCACCGAATCCGTCCGGGAGCTGCTGCTCAGCCGCATCCGTGACGTACCCGACTACCCGAAGCCGGGCGTCCTCTTCAAGGACATCACCCCGCTGCTCGCGGACCCGGTCGCCTTCTCGGCCCTGACCGACGCCCTCGCGGAGCTGTGCGTCAAGCACGGCGCCACCCGGATCGTCGGCCTCGAAGCGCGCGGGTTCATCCTCGCAGCGCCCGTCGCCGTCCGGGCCGGGCTCGGCTTCATCCCCGTGCGCAAGGCCGGAAAGCTGCCCGGAGCGACGCTCCGCCAGGCCTACGACCTTGAGTACGGCACCGCGGAGATCGAGGTGCACGCCGAGGACATCACCGGCGACGACCGGATCATGGTCATCGACGACGTCCTCGCCACCGGCGGCACCGCCGAAGCCTCGCTGGAGCTCATCCGGCGGGCGGGCGCGGAGGTCGCGGGCGTCGCGGTCCTCATGGAGCTCGGCTTCCTCGACGGCCGCAGCCGTCTGGAGCCCGCCCTCCAGGGGGCTCCGCTGGAGGCACTGATCACCGTCTGATCACCGCTGGGGCGTGTTCCGGAAGTCCGCCCGACCCGCCCTCCGGGCGGACGGCGCTCCTTTCGAAGCACGCCCCAGCGGTTGGTACGACCACGCGTGGGCACCCGGGGAACAAACCGGGTGCCCACGCGCGTTGTCAGGGCTTCCACGGTCCCCGGACGAGGAGCCACCGGTGGCTCGATACCATGGCCTTCCGGGTAGTCCGGATACGCACGAGGAGTGCCCTTGCCAGACGAGGCCAACGCAGCCGGAGCGCCGCAGCCGGAGAAGCCCGCGGCGGAGTCCGCCGCGCCCTCTCCCGCGGGCGAGACCCCCGGGGGACCCGGGACGCCGCCCGCCGCACCGGACGCCACCGGGCCCGAGAAACGGCCCGCTCCCGCCCTTCCGGCGCCGCCCGCCTCGAAGAACCCGGCCAGGCCCGTGAAGCCCGCCACCCCGGCGGGCCAGCCCGCCCGTACCGGCGGCTCCTCCAACCGGGTACGCGCCCGCCTCGCCCGACTGGGCGTACAGCGCTCCAGCCCGTACAACCCGGTCCTGGAACCGCTGCTGCGCACCGTCCGGCAGAACGACCCCAAGATCGAGACGGCCACGCTCCGGCAGATCGAGCGGGCCTACCAGGTCGCCGAGCGCTGGCACCGGGGGCAGAAGCGCAAGAGCGGCGACCCGTACATCACGCACCCGCTCGCGGTCACCACGATCCTCGCCGAGCTGGGCATGGATCCGGCCACCCTGATGGCGGGGCTGCTGCACGACACCGTCGAGGACACCGAGTACGGCCTGGACACCCTGCGCCGCGACTTCGGCGACCAGGTCGCGCTGCTCGTCGACGGTGTGACCAAGCTGGACAAGGTGAAGTTCGGCGAGGCCGCGCAGGCCGAGACCGTCCGCAAGATGGTCGTCGCGATGGCCAAGGACCCCCGGGTCCTCGTCATCAAGCTCGCCGACCGGCTGCACAACATGCGCACCATGCGGTACCTCAAGCGGGAGAAGCAGGAGAAGAAGGCCCGCGAGACGCTGGAGATCTACGCCCCGCTCGCCCACCGCCTGGGCATGAACACCATCAAGTGGGAGCTGGAGGACCTCGCTTTCGCGATCCTCTACCCCAAGATGTACGACGAGATCGTCCGCCTCGTCGCCGAGCGCGCGCCCAAGCGCGACGAGTACCTCGCCATAGTGACCGACGAGGTCCAGTCCGACCTGCGGGCCGCGCGCATCAAGGCCACCGTCACCGGCCGGCCGAAGCACTACTACAGCGTCTACCAGAAGATGATCGTGCGCGGCCGCGACTTCGCCGAGATCTACGACCTGGTGGGCATCCGCGTCCTCGTGGACACCGTCCGCGACTGCTACGCGGCGCTCGGCACCGTGCACGCGCGATGGAACCCGGTCCCCGGCCGGTTCAAGGACTACATCGCGATGCCCAAGTTCAACATGTACCAGTCGCTGCACACCACGGTCATCGGCCCCAGCGGCAAGCCCGTCGAACTCCAGATCCGCACGTTCGACATGCACCGCCGCGCCGAGTACGGCATCGCCGCGCACTGGAAGTACAAGCAGGAGGCCGTCGCCGGGGCGTCCAAGGTCCGCACCGACGTACCCAAGAGCACCAGCGGCGGACGCAGCCAGGACACCGTCAACGACATGGCGTGGCTGCGCCAGCTCCTGGACTGGCAGAAGGAGACCGAGGACCCCAGCGAGTTCCTGGAGTCGCTCCGCTTCGACCTCTCGCGCAACGAGGTCTTCGTCTTCACGCCGAAGGGCGACGTGATAGCGCTGCCGGCCGGTGCGACCCCCGTCGACTTCGCGTACGCCGTCCACACCGAGGTCGGCCACCGGACGATAGGAGCGCGTGTCAACGGGCGGCTCGTCCCGCTCGAATCGACGCTCGACAACGGCGACCTGGTGGAGGTCTTCACCTCCAAGGCGGCCGGCGCCGGACCCTCCCGGGACTGGCTCGGCTTCGTCAAGTCGCCCCGGGCCAGGAACAAGATCCGGGCCTGGTTCTCCAAGGAGCGCCGCGACGAGGCCATCGAGCAGGGCAAGGACGCCATCGCCCGCGCGATGCGCAAGCAGAACCTGCCGATCCAGCGCATCCTGACCGGCGACTCCCTGGTCACCCTCGCGCACGAGATGCGCTACCCCGACATCTCGTCGCTGTACGCGGCGATCGGCGAGGGCCACGTCACCGCCGCCGGTGTCGTGCAGAAGCTGGTGCAGGCCCTCGGCGGCGAGGAGGCAGCCAACGAGGACCTCGCCGAGAGCGCGCCGCCCTCGCGCGGCCGGAGCAAGCGCCGGGCGAACAACGACCCCGGGGTCGTCGTCAAGGGGGTCGACGACGTCTGGGTCAAGCTGGCCCGCTGCTGCACCCCCGTGCCCGGCGACCCCATCATCGGGTTCGTCACCCGGGGCAGCGGCGTCTCGGTCCACCGCGCGGACTGCGTCAACGTCGACTCGCTGTCGCAGCAACCGGAACGCATCCTCGAAGTCGAGTGGGCGGCGACCCAGTCCTCCGTCTTCCTGGTCGCCATCCAGGTCGAGGCGCTGGACCGCTCGCGGCTCCTCTCGGACGTCACCCGCGTCCTGTCCGACCAGCACGTCAACATCCTGTCGGCGGCCGTGCAGACCTCCCGCGACCGGGTGGCCACCTCCCGGTTCACCTTCGAGATGGGCGACCCGAAGCACCTGGGCCACGTCCTGAAGGCCGTACGCGGCGTCGAGGGCGTCTACGACGTCTACCGGGTCACCTCGGCCCGGAGGCCGTGAGCGGGTGACCTGACACCGAGAAGGGGCTCCTCGTACGCGTCTCGCGTACGAGGAGCCCCTTTCCCGTGTCACACGGAGGACGGACGGACCGTCAGCCGCCGAACTCCTCCAGGCCCTTCAGCGCCTGGTCCAGCAGCGCCTGCCGGCCTTCGAGCTCGCGGGCGAGCTTGTCGGCACGGGCGTTGTTGCCCGAGGCGCGGGCGGTGTCGATCTGACCGCGCAGCTTGTCCACGGCGGCCTGGAGCTGACCGGTCAGCCCCGCGGCACGCGCACGCGCCTCGGGGTTGGTCCGGCGCCACTCCGACTCCTCGGCCTCCTGGAGCGCCCGCTCCACGGCGTGCACCCGGCCCTCGACCTTCGGCCGGGCGTCGCGCGGCACGTGGCCGATGGCCTCCCAGCGCTCGTTGATGGACCGGAAGGCCGCACGGGCAGCCTTGAGGTCCGTCACCGGCACCAGCTTCTCGGCCTCGGTGGCGAGCTCCTCCTTGAGCTTGAGGTTCTCGCCCTGCTCCGCGTCGCGTTCGGCGAAGGTCGCGCTCCGGGCGGCGAAGAAGACGTCCTGCGCGCCGCGGAAGCGGCCCCACAGCTCGTCCTCGGCCTCGCGCTGGGCGCGGCCCGCCGCCTTCCACTCCGTCATCAGGTCGCGGTACCGGGCCGCGGTGTCGCCCCACTCCGTCGAGCCGGAGAGCGACTCGGCCTCGGCGACCAGCTTCTCCTTGACCTTGCGGGCCTCCTCGCGCTGGGCGTCCAGCGAGGCGAAGTGTGCCTTGCGGCGCTTGGAGAACGCGGACCGGGCGTGCGAGAAGCGGTGCCACAGCTCGTCGTCCGACTTGCGGTCGAGCCTCGGCAGGCCCTTCCACGTGTCGACGAGGGCCCGCAGCCGCTCACCGGCGGAACGCCACTGCTCGCTCTGCGCCAGCTCCTCGGCCTCGGCGACCAGCTTCTCCTTGGCCTGCTTGGCCTCGTCGGTCTGCTTCGCCTTCTGGACCTTGCGCTCCTCGCGGCGTGAGTCGACCGTCGCGACGAGCGCGTCCAGCCGGGTACGCAGCGCGGCGAGGTCACCCACGGCGTGGTGCTCGTCCACCTGCGTCCGCAGGTGGTCGATCGCCGCCGTCGCGTCCTTGGACGACAGGTCGGTGGTCTTCACCCGCTTCTCGAGGAGGCCGATCTCGACCACCAAGCCCTCGTACTTGCGCTCGAAATAGGCCAGCGCCTCCTCGGGCGTTCCGGCCTGCCACGATCCGACGACCTGCTCGCCCTCGGAAGTACGCACGTACACGGTGCCCGTCTCGTCGACACGGCCCCACGGGTCGCTGCTCACAGCGCCTCCTCCACCTGATACCTGCGAGGGGGTGGGCCCCCCGGGCATCGTCCACAGTTTCCTGGGGCGGGCCGCGCCCGCCCTGCACCACGCCAATCTAGGCGACCGGCGGCCCGGCTGTCCGCACTCAGCACGGCTGGATTTCTCCGGTACGGGCCGGTCCAGGCCCCTCCGGGCGTTCGTACCGGGCATTTGCGGCACCTCTGACAACACGGAGCCCCGGCCACCGGGTCGACCGGCCGCCGGGGCTCCGCGGAGCGGGGTGGCTCACTCCTTCTCGACGGTCACCTTCGAGACGTTCACGGCCTTCTTCGGCGCACCGTCGGTGGCACCGCCGTCGACGCCGGCCTTGGCGATCTCCTGGACGGCCTTCAGCGAGGCGTCGTCCATCGTGCCGAACGGGGTGTACGTCGGGGGCAGCTTGGAGTCCTTGTACACGAGGAAGTACTGGCTGCCGCCGGTGTGCGCCTGGCCCGTGTTGGCCATGGCGACCGTGCCCGCCGGGAACGTCACCGTACCGTCGGCGCCCGCCTTGCCGAGAGCGGTGAGGTTCTCGTCCGGGATGGTGTAGCCGGGACCGCCGGTGCCGTCGCCGTTGGGGTCGCCGCACTGGAGGACGAAGATGCCCTCCGTCACGAGGCGGTGGCACTTCGTCCCGTCGAAGAACTTCTTGTCCGCGAGGTACTTGAACGAGTTCGTCGTGTGCGGGGTCTTCGACGCGTCCATGGTGAACTTCAGGTCGCCCTGGTCCGTCTTGACGTCCATCGCGTACGTGGCCGTCCTGTCGATCGTGACCTCGGGCTCGGGCGCCGCGCTCTCACTGGCGGACGGCGACGGAGACGCGGACGCGGAGGCGCTCGCGGTGGCCTGGACCTTCTTGTCGCCGTCGTCGTCGTTCCCCACGGTCACGTAGGTGACCACGCCTATGACGACGACCACGGCCACCGCGGAGGAGATTATGGCGGTGAGCCGCCGGGTGCGCCGTCGCGCCTCCTCCCGGCGCTGCTGCTGCCGCTCGTACTTCTCCCGGGCGAGCTGCCGCCGCCGCTGATCGCTGCTGACCACCGGATGGTCTCCTTGTACGTTCGTATGGTTGGGGCCTGGGCTGCCCGTACCGTATATGGGTTAGCTGTGGAATGAGGAGCGCCGGTAGGCTCTGATCGGCCGCGCAGGCTGCAGCGGCCCCTTTTCCACCGGACTGACCGCCCGGCGAACACCGGACCGAACCGCCGCGCGAACGCCGGACCGACGCCGTACCGAACGAAGGACGATCGTGCTCATTGCCGGGTTTCCCGCCGGGGCCTGGGGGACCAACTGCTATCTGGTCGCCCCCGCCGCCGGCGAGGAGTGCGTGATCATCGACCCGGGCCACCAGGCCACCCAGGGAGTCGAGGACGCGCTCCGGAAGCATCGGCTCAAGCCCGTCGCGGTCGTGCTCACCCACGGACACATCGACCACGTCGCCTCGGTCGTCCCGCTCTGCGGCTCCCACGACGTGCCCGCCTGGATCCACCCCCGGGACCGCTACATGATGAGCGACCCGGAGAAGGCCCTCGGCCGCTCCATCGGGATGCCGCTCATGGGCGAGCTGACCATCGGCGAGCCGGACGACGTGAAGGAGCTCACCGACGGCGCGCGTCTGGAGCTGGCCGGACTGGAGTTCGGTGTCGCGCACGCCCCCGGTCATACGAAGGGGTCGGTGACGTTCAGGATGCCCGAGGCCGGCGACGTACCGCCGGTCCTCTTCTCGGGCGACCTGCTCTTCGCCGGCTCCGTCGGACGCACCGACCTGCCCGGCGGCGACCACGCCGAGCTGCTCGAGTCGCTGGCCCGCGTGTGCCTGCCGCTCGACGACTCGACCGTGGTGCTGTCCGGCCACGGCCCCCAGACCACCATCGGCCGCGAGCGCGCCGCCAACCCGTTCCTGAACGGGCTGGACGCGCCGCGCCGCGGAATGTGACGAAAGATCCTTCCTGTGAGTACTTTCCAGGCCCCCAAGGGCACCTACGACCTCATCCCGCCGGACTCCGCGAAGTTCCTGGCGGTCCGTGAGGCCATCTCCGCCCCGCTGCGCAGCTCCGGGTACGGCTACATCGAGACCCCGGGCTTCGAGGACGTGAACCTCTTCGCCCGCGGCGTCGGCGAGTCCACCGACATCGTCACCAAGGAGATGTACACCCTCACCACCAAGGGCGGCGACGAGCTCGCACTGCGCCCCGAGGGCACCGCCTCCGTGCTGCGCGCCGCGCTGGAGGCCAACCTCCACAAGGCCGGAAACCTGCCGGTCAAGCTCTGGTACTCCGGCTCGTACTACCGCTACGAGCGTCCGCAGAAGGGCCGCTACCGCCACTTCTCGCAGGTCGGCGCCGAGGCCATCGGCACCGAGGACCCGGTGCTCGACGCCGAGCTGATCATCCTGGCCGACCAGGCGTACCGCTCGCTGGGCCTGACCGGGTTCCGCATCCTGCTGAACTCGCTCGGCGACAAGGAGTGCCGCCCGGTCTACCGCGAGGCGCTCCAGGGCTTCCTGCGCGACCTCGACCTCGACGAGGAGACCCGCCGCCGCATCGAGATCAACCCGCTGCGGGTGCTCGACGACAAGCGGGCCGAGGTGCAGAAGCAGCTCGGCGGCGCCCCGAAGCTCGGCGACTACCTCTGCGACGCCTGCAAGGCGTACCACGAAGAGGTGCGCGGCCTGCTGACCGCCGCCGGAGTCGCGTACGAGGACGACGAGAAGCTCGTCCGTGGCCTCGACTACTACACCCGCACCACCTTCGAGTTCGTCCACGACGGACTGGGCTCGCAGTCCGCGGTGGGCGGCGGCGGCCGGTACGACGGCCTCTCCGAGATGATCGGCGGCCCCGCGCTGCCGTCCGTCGGCTGGGCGCTCGGCGTGGACCGCACGGTGCTGGCCCTGGAGGCCGAGGGAATCGAGCTGGACATCCCCGCCGCGACCAGCGTGTACGCCGTACCGCTGGGCGATGAGGCCCGCCGGGTGCTCTTCGGCGTGGTGACCGCGCTGCGCAAGGAGGGCATCGCCGCCGACTTCGCGTTCGGCGGCCGGGGCCTCAAGGGCGCGATGAAGAGCGCCAACCGCTCGGGGGCGCGCTGGACGATCGTCGCCGGCGAGCGCGACCTCGCCGAGGGGCTGGTCCAGCTCAAGGACATGGAGTCGGGCGAGCAGACGGCGGTTCCGCTGGACGGCATCACCGAAGCCGTCCGCACGCGCCTCGCCTGAGCGGCGCGGCCGTACGTACGCGGGAGGGGCGGCCCGGTCGGACGACCGGGCCGCCCCTCGGCGTATCCGCGTCCCCGGGCCGCCTCCCGCCGTCCGGGCACGCCCCGCGCTGTCAACCTCGCGCTTCGCACGTCATTCGCCAGGGCGATACCGGTCCGCGTATCCGGTGAGCGACGGTGACGTTCCGATCCGTCCCGCCGGACGCGTTCCGCCACGCCAGAGCCGTGAACCCCACCCGTCCCCGGGGGAAAGGGCGCCCGGCCGTCGTACGTCCTTATGCCGATCGAACGGAAGACCCGAACGGTGGTACGGCAGAATGACCGTGCCCGGTCGGACACTCAGCGATGGAACGGCGATATGACGACTGCAGCGGTAGATCACCACTCCTCGACCCAGGCCGAGAGCGGCGGAAGGACCATCGGGAGCGGCCGCGCCCTCGCGCTGCTGCTGGTGATCACGGGGGCGGCCGGACTGCTGGCCGCCTGGGTCATCACCATCGACAAGTTCAAGCTCCTGGAAGACCCCGGCTTCACGCCGGGCTGCAGCCTCAACCCGGTGGTCGCCTGCGGCAACGTGATGAAGAGCGAGCAGGCGTCCGCCTTCGGGTTCCCGAACCCGATGATCGGACTCGTCGCCTACTCCGTGGTGATCGGCATCGGCATGGCGCTGCTCGCCGGAGCCCGGTTCCGCTCCTGGTACTGGCTCGGCCTCAACGCCGGCACGCTCTTCGGCGTCGGCTTCTGCACCTGGCTCCAGTACCAGTCGCTGTACAACATCAACTCGCTCTGCCTCTGGTGCTGCCTGGCCTGGGTCGCCACGATCTTCATGTTCTGCTACGTCACCATCCACAACGTGAAGCACCGCATCCTGCCCGCGCCGTCCTGGCTGCGGAACGGCCTCGTCGAATTCCACTGGGCGCCCCCGGTGCTCTGGATCGGCATCATCGGCATGCTGATCCTGACCCGCTGGTGGGACTTCTGGACCAGCTGACCGGCCCGCCCGCACCGACAGGGCGCCGGGGCCGCAGTCCGGGCCCCGGGCGGCGGCCCCGGCGCCCTGTCGGTGCGGTGGCTTAGGCTTCCTGACGTGGAGCCCGATCTTTTTACCGCAGCAGCCGAAGAACGCCAGGAGAAGGACCCGTCGAGCAGCCCCCTCGCTGTCCGGATGCGCCCCCGGGTCCTGGACGAGGTGGTCGGCCAGCAGCATCTGCTGAAGCAGGGCTCCCCGCTGCGCCGGCTCGTCGGCGAGGGCAGCGGTGGCCCGGCCGGCCCGTCCTCGGTGATCCTCTGGGGCCCGCCCGGCACCGGCAAGACCACCCTCGCCTACGTGGTCAGCAAGGCCACCAACAAGCGCTTCGTCGAACTCTCCGCCATCACCGCCGGCGTCAAGGAGGTCCGGGCCGTCATCGATGGTGCCCGCCGGGCCACCGGCGGCTTCGGCAAGGAGACCGTCCTCTTCCTCGACGAGATCCACCGCTTCTCCAAGGCCCAGCAGGACTCCCTGCTCCCCGCCGTCGAGAACCGCTGGGTCACCCTCATCGCCGCGACCACCGAGAACCCGTACTTCTCCATCATCTCGCCGCTGCTGTCCCGCTCGCTGCTCCTCACCCTGGAGCCGCTCACCGACGACGATCTGCGCGCCCTGCTGCACCGCGCCCTCGACGAGGAACGCGGACTCGGCGGCGCGCTGACACTCGCCGAGGACGCGGAGGCCCACCTGCTGCGCATCGCGGGCGGAGACGCCCGCCGCGCGCTCACCGCGCTGGAGGCCGCCGCCGGGGCCGCCCTGGCGAAGCACGAGCCGGCGATCACCCTCTCCACGGTCGAGGAGACGGTCGACCGGGCCGCCGTGAAGTACGACCGGGACGGCGACCAGCACTACGACGTGGCGAGCGCCCTGATCAAGTCGATCCGCGGCTCGGACGTGGACGCCGCGCTGCACTACCTGGCGCGCATGATCGAGGCGGGGGAGGACCCCCGGTTCATCGCCCGCCGGCTGATGATCTCGGCCAGCGAGGACATCGGTCTCGCCGACCCGACCGCTCTGCCCACGGCCGTGGCCGCCGCCCAGGCCGTCGCCCTGATCGGTTTCCCCGAGGCGGCTCTCACCCTCAGTCACGCCACCATCGCGCTGGCTCTCGCCCCCAAGTCGAACGCCGCCACCCTGGCGATCATGGCCGCCCGGGAGGACGTCCGGAAGGGACTGGCCGGCCCGGTCCCGGCCCATCTGCGCGACGGCCACTACGCGGGCGCCGCCAAACTGGGGCACGCCCAGGGGTACGTCTACCCGCACGACGTCCCCGGCGCCATCGCCGCCCAGGAGTACGCCCCCGAGGCGGTGCGGGGCCGCCAGTACTACACCCCCACCCGGTACGGCGCCGAGGCGCGGTACGCCGACGTGGCCGACCGGGTCCGCGAGCGCCTCGGCCGCACCGGCCCCGACGCCGGCTGACCCGGCGGAAGCGGCCGGCGAGGCCGTACCGGGACAGGTCACACCCGCCCGCGGTACGAGCGGCTCCGAGGAGCAGGTAGTCTGTAGACGAGTTCGTGTGCGTTCGGGTTGCTGACGGCAGCCCGACGGTCTTCAAGCCCGCTGGGACGCGGCTGACCACGATCAGATCGGCCTTCCGTCGCTTACGGCACCCTTGTGCGTGCCGTCGCTGCTTCGTGACGTCCGTGATGTGTCGTGGTGTTCCCAGGGTGAGAAGCGCGATCTCCCCACTGAGGTAAACCCCTACAACGGAGGTCTGGAGAACGTGCCTAACCAGTCGCGTCCCAAGGTCAAGAAGTCGCGTGCCCTCGGCATCGCTCTGACGCCCAAGGCTGTCAAGTACTTCGAAGCGCGTCCGTACCCGCCGGGCGAGCACGGCCGTGGCCGCAAGCAGAACTCGGACTACAAGGTCCGTCTGCTGGAGAAGCAGCGCCTGCGTGCGCAGTACGACATCAGCGAGCGCCAGATGGCGCGCGCGTACGACCGCGCCAAGAAGGCCGAAGGCAAGACCGGCGAGGCGCTCGTCGTCGAGCTGGAGCGCCGCCTCGACGCCCTGGTCCTGCGTTCGGGCATCGCCCGCACCATCTACCAGGCCCGTCAGATGGTCGTGCACGGCCACATCGAGGTCAACGGTGGCAAGGTCGACAAGCCGTCCTTCCGCGTGCGCCCGGACGACATCGTCCAGGTCCGCGAGCGCAGCCGCTCCAAGGTCCCCTTCCAGGTGGCCCGCGAGGGTGGTTACGACACCGACGGTGAGACCCCGCGCTACCTCCAGGTGAACCTGAAGGCCCTGGCCTTCCGCCTGGACCGGGACCCGAACCGCAAGGAAATCCCGGTCATCTGCGACGAGCAGCTCGTCGTCGAGTACTACGCCCGCTGATCCAGGCGCAGCGCTCGCATCAGAGCTCGGGCCCGCCCCTCTCGGTCATCCGGGAGGCGGCGGGCCTTCGCGTTTCCCCGGGCGCCGGGGCCTTCGCCCGAGGGCTGCCCTCCGACGGCGGGGAACCCTCCGCGGGACCCGGGGGCCCGCCGGCCAGCGCGCGCCGGGCCGCGGTGTCGAAGTCCAGCAGCGCCCCGGCCCGTACGGCGGCGTCGTAGGCGGCGTCCCCCAGCTCCCGGCGGGCCCGCCCGGCGCACTCCGCGCGCGGAGTGCCGTAATGGGCCGAGCCGAAGACCGGTACCCCCACGGACGGCCAGATCGACGACGCGGCCCCCTGGAGCACGGCCGCCTCCGTCGCGTCGCCCTCCATGACGGTCAGCAGCGCCAGCAGTTCGAGGCAGATGGCGACGCCCAGCAGATCGTGGAACCGGTGGCCGGTGGCCAGCGCCTCCAGGACCATCCGGCGGCACTGTCCGAGGCGGCCCTCCCGCAGTGCCAGGTAGGCCAGGACGTACAGCGCGTACGCGCGGACCCACCGCTCCCCGTGGTCCTCGCAGATCTCGGCCACCTCCCGGCAGTTGGCGGCCGCGTCCTCCGGATCCCCCAGGAACACCCGCGCCATGCCCAGCTCCACCTGGGCCATCAGGACGTTGCTGTTCAGCTCGCCCACCTCGCGATAGCGCGCCAGCGCGTCGCGCAGCAACTCCTCCGCGCGCACCAGGTCGTCGGTGACCAGGGCCAGGCAGCCCGTCCGGTGCACCGCGTACGCGGCCGCCGTCTCGTCCCCGGACTGCTCCGCTCCGTCCCGGCATGCCTGGAGCGCGGAGATCGCGCCGATCGCGTCGCCCTGGAGCACCGCCACGTACCCGAGTACCCACTGCGCCTTCAGCCGCGACGGATCGTGGCCGGCCTCCTCGTCGAGCACGTGCTCCAGCCAGTACCGGCCCTCGGCCAGCCGCCCGCAGCCGACCCAGAAGTACCAGAGGGTCCCCGCCAGGTACTGCGCGAGGTGGACCTCCTCCGACGACTCCAGCGAGCACTCCATCGCCCGGCGGAGATTGGGGAGTTCGCACTCGATACGGGCCGCCACCACCTCCTGCCGGGGCGAGAACCAGTCCAGCTCGCACCAGGTCGCGAGCCCGAGGAACCAGTCCCGGTGCCGCCGCCGCAGGCGTTCCGCGTCCCCGGTGGCCGACAGCCACTGCGCCCCGTACTCGCGGATCGTGTCCAGCAGCCGGTAGCGGGTGCCGGCGGAGGAGTCCTCGCGCACCACCACGGACTGGGCCAGGAGCGCGTCCAGCACGTCCAGTACGGTGTCGGCCGGCAGGTCCGGGCCGCCGCAGATGTACTCCGCGGCCTCCAGGTCGAACTGTCCGGCGAAGACCGACAGCCGCGCCCAGAGCAGCCGTTCCCCGGGCGCGCACAGCTCGTGGCTCCAGCCGATCGCCGTCCGCAGGGTCTGGTGGCGCGGCGGGGCGCTCCGGCTGCCGCCCGTCAGCAGCCGGAACCTGTCGTCCAGCCGCTGGAGGATCTGCTCCGGCGCGAGCGCCCGCATCCGCCCGGCGGCGAGCTCCAGGGCGAGCGGAATGCCGTCGAGCCGCCGGCACAGCTCCCGTACGGTCTCCCGGACCGCGCCGGTGAGCGCGAAGCCGGGGCGGACGGCCGCCGCGCGGGCGGCGAACAGCTCCAGCGCGTCCTCGTCGCCCATCGGCGCGAGCGGGTGGAGCACCTCGCCGTCCACCCTCAGCGGGAGGCGGCCCGCGGCCAGCACCCGCAGCCGCGGCGCCCGGCGCAGCAGCTCCTGGACCAGGTCCGCGCAGGCCCCCACGTGCTGCTCGTACCCGTCGAGGACCAGCAGCACCTCACGGTCGGCGAGATGGTCGAGCAGGATCGCCCGGGGCGGCCTGAGGGTGTGGTCGGTAAGCCCCAGTGCGTCGACCACCGCGTGCTCCAGCAGGTCGGCGTCGCCCAGGCCGGAGAGCTCGGCGACGCCGACCCCGTGGCAGTACCGTTTCTCCAGGAGCGAGGCGAGGCGCACCGCGCACCGGGTCTTCCCGACGCCGGCCACGCCGGCCACGGTGACCAGCCGGGATTCCTCCAGCAGGGAGCCGAGAGCGGCGAGATCGTCGTGGCGTCCGACGAAGGGATTCAGCTCCGCGGGCAGCCCGCCGCGGCGGGGGGAGTGCCCGGAGCCCTGATCGTCGGGTTCGGGGGACCGGCCCTGAAGGCGTCGCATGAAACACGCAGAGTACTGGTTCGGAAGCGCTGCGTACAAACTTCTCTCCGGAACCCCGCCGCGGCCACCGGTAATGCGGTACGGGGCGTGACGCCCGGCGCGATAGGCTCGTGGGAACGACGACTGGCCGGGTGGCGGGCTCGCGCCCGGGCGCCGCGGCCGGTCCGAGCGGTGACAGGCCCCGCCGGCCGGGGCGAGCGACAAAAAGCAGGGAGCGGTGGACTGTGACCGGTGGAGAGGTGGCCGGGATCCTGGTGGCCGTCTTCTGGGCGATCCTGGTCTCGTTCCTCGCCGTGGTGCTGGTGAGGCTGGCCCAGACGCTCAGGGCTACCACCAAGCTCGTGGCGGACGTGACCGAACAGGCCGTGCCGCTGCTCGCCGACGCCTCCGCGACCGTACGCTCCGCACAGACCCAGCTGGACAAGGTCGACGCCATCGCGTCGGACGTCCAGGAGGTCACCTCCAACGCCTCCGCCCTCTCCACCACCGTCGCGTCGACCTTCGGCGGCCCCCTGGTGAAGGTCGCGGCCTTCGGCTACGGCGTCCGCCAGGCCCTCGGCCGCCGGACCGCGGCGGAGCCCGCGCGTGAGGGCGCGGCTGCCCGCCGTACCGTGGTCGTCGGACGAACCGTGCCGTCCGCCCGCAAGAAGCGGAGCGGGCGCAGCTCCCGCGGACAGAAGGACTGAACCAGCGATGTTCCGCCGAACCTTCTGGTTCACCGCCGGCGCAGCCGCCGGCGTGTGGGCCACCACCAAGGTGAACCGCAAGATCAAGCAGCTCAGCCCCGAGAGCCTCGCGGCGCAGGCCGCGGACAAGGCGATCGAGACCGGCCACCGGCTCAAGGACTTCGCCCTCGACGTGCGCGAGGGCATGGTCCGGCGCGAGGCCGAACTCGGCGGAGCGCTCGGCCTGGACGCACCGGTCGACCCGGAGCTTCCCGTACGGCACCACCGCGCCGTCGGAGGGGCCTCACCCGCACACCGCGCGGACGAGGCACCCCTGTACCGCACCCTCCCCTACAACTCGAACAACCGGAATGAGGACCACTGATGGAGTCGGCCGAAATTCGCCGTCGCTGGCTGAGCTACTTCGAGGAGCGCGGCCACACCGTCGTCCCTTCGGCGTCGCTCATCGCGGACGACCCGACTCTGCTGCTGGTCAACGCGGGCATGGTGCCCTTCAAGCCGTACTTCCTCGGTGAGGCCAAGCCGCCGGCCCCCCGCGCCACCAGCGTGCAGAAGTGCGTCCGTACCCCGGACATCGAAGAGGTCGGCAAGACCACCCGCCACGGCACGTTCTTCCAGATGTGCGGCAACTTCTCCTTCGGCGACTACTTCAAGGAAGGCGCCATCAAGCACGCCTGGGAGCTGCTCACCAGCTCCGTGGCGGACGGCGGCTACGGCCTGGAGCCGGAGAAGCTCTGGATCACCGTCTACCTCGACGACGACGAGGCCGAGACGATCTGGCGCGACGTGATCGGCGTGCCCTCCGAGCGCATCCAGCGCCTCGGCAAGAAGGACAACTTCTGGTCCATGGGCGTCCCCGGCCCCTGCGGCCCCTGCTCCGAGATCAACTACGACCGCGGCCCCGAGTTCGGCGTCGAGGGCGGCCCGGCCGTCAACGACGAGCGCTACGTGGAGATCTGGAACCTGGTCTTCATGCAGTACGAGCGCGGCGCCGGCGACGGCAAGGAGGACTTCCCGATCCTCGGGGACCTGCCGTCCAAGAACATCGACACCGGTCTCGGCCTCGAGCGCCTCGCGATGATCCTGCAGGGCGTGCAGAACATGTACGAGACCGACACCCTGCGCGTCGTCATGGACAAGGCCACCGAGCTCACCGGCGTCCGCTACGGCGCCGCGCACACCACGGACGTCTCCATGCGCGTGGTCGCCGACCACATGCGCACCTCCGTCATGCTCATCGGCGACGGCGTCACCCCGGGCAACGAGGGCCGCGGCTACGTGCTGCGCCGCATCATGCGCCGCGCCATCCGCAACATGCGGCTCATGGGCGCCTCCGGCGCCGTCGTGCAGGACCTGATCGACGTCGTCATCGACACGATGGGGCAGCAGTACCCGGAGCTCCTGACCGACCGCAAGCGCATCGAGACGGTCGCGCTCGCCGAGGAGACCGCCTTCCTGAAGGCCCTCAAGGGCGGCACCAACATCCTGGAGACCGCCGTCACCGAGACCAAGGCCGCGGGCGGCCAGGTCCTCGCCGGCGACAAGGCGTTCCTGCTCCACGACACCTGGGGCTTCCCGATCGACCTGACCCTGGAGATGGCCGCCGAGCAGGGCCTGGCCGTAGACGAGGACGGCTTCCGCCGCCTCATGCAGGAGCAGCGCGACAAGGCCAAGGCCGACGCCCGCGCCAAGAAGACCGGCCACGCCGACCTCTCCGCCTACCGCGAGGTCGCCGACGCCGCCGGCGCCACGGAGTTCACCGGCTACACGACCACCATGGGCGAGTCGACCGTCGTCGGCCTCCTCGTCAACGGCGTGCCCTCGCCCGCCGCGACCGAGGGCGACGAGGTGGAGGTCGTCCTCGACCGCACCCCGTTCTACGCCGAGGGCGGCGGCCAGCTCGCCGACACCGGCCGCATCCGCCTCGACAGCGGTGCCGTCGTGGAGGTCCGCGACGTCCAGAAGCCGGTCCCCGGTGTCAGCGTGCACAAGGGTGTCGTCCAGGTCGGCGAGGTGACCGTGGGCTCATCCGCGTACGCCACGATCGACGTGACGCGCCGCCGGGCCATCGCCCGCGCCCACTCCGCCACCCACCTCACCCACCAGGCGCTGCGCGACGCGCTGGGCCCGACGGCCGCCCAGGCCGGCTCGGAGAACTCCCCGGGCCGCTTCCGCTTCGACTTCGGCTCGCCCGCCGCCGTTCCCGGCACGGTCCTCGTCGACGTCGAGCAGAAGATCAACGAGGTCCTCTCCCGGGAGCTCGACGTCCAGGCCGAGGTCATGTCCATCGACGAGGCCAAGAAGCAGGGCGCCATCGCCGAGTTCGGCGAGAAGTACGGCGAGCGGGTCCGGGTCGTCACCATCGGGGACTTCTCCAAGGAGCTGTGCGGCGGCACCCACGTGCACAACACCGCCCAGCTGGGCCTGGTGAAGCTGCTCGGCGAGTCCTCCATCGGTTCCGGGGTGCGCCGTATCGAGGCCCTGGTGGGCGTGGACGCGTACAACTTCCTCGCCAAGGAGCACACGGTCGTCGCCCAGCTCCAGGAGCTGGTCAAGGGCCGTTCCGAGGAGCTGCCGGAGAAGATCTCCGCCATGCTCGGCAAGCTGAAGGACGCCGAGAAGGAGATCGAGAAGTTCCGCGCGGAGAAGGTCCTCCAGGCCGCCGCCGGACTCGTCGAGTCGGCCAAGGACGTACGCGGTGTCGCCCTGGTCACCGGCCAGGTGCCGGACGGCACCTCCGCCGACGACCTGCGCCGCCTGGTGCTCGACGTGCGCGGCCGCATCCAGGGCGGCCGGGCTGCCGTGGTCGCCCTCTTCACCACCGCCAACGGCCGCCCGCTGACGGTCATCGCCACCAACGAGGCCGCCCGCGAGCGCGGCCTCAAGGCCGGCGACCTGGTGCGCACGGCCGCCAAGACCCTCGGCGGCGGTGGCGGCGGCAAGCCGGACGTCGCCCAGGGCGGCGGCCAGAACCCCGAGGCCATCGGTGACGCCGTCGCCGCGGTCGAGCGCCTGGTCACCGAGACCGCATGACCGAGGAGAGTGCCCCGATGCGTCGCGGACGCAGGCTCGCGATCGACGTCGGGGACGCCCGGATCGGGGTCGCCTCGTGCGACCCCGACGGCATCCTGGCGACGCCGGTGGAGACCGTGCCGGGACGCGACGTCCCGGCCGCCCACCGGCGGCTCGGCCAGATCGTCGAGGAGTACGAACCGATCGAGGTCGTCATCGGCCTCCCCCGGTCGCTGGGCGGCGGTGAGGGTCCCGCCGCCGCGAAGATCCGTGCCTTCGCCCAGGTGTTCGCCCGTGCGGTCCACCCGCTGCCGGTCCGGCTGGTGGACGAGCGGATGAGCACGGTGACGGCGACCCAGGGGCTGCGCGCCTCGGGCGTCCGGTCCAAGAAGGGGCGGTCCGTCATCGACCAGGCCGCCGCCGTGGTGATCCTGCAGAATGCCCTGGAGTCCGAACGGGCGTCAGGGCGTGCGCCGGGCGAGGGCGTCGAAGTAGTGCTGTGATCGCGATACGGTAACGTTCCGCGCGATGCTGCGGTGTTCGACAGCCCGCACGGCAAGCGAAGAGACGGAAAGCGCGTCTCGCGGCTCTAGGGGATCGATGACTGAGTATGGCCGGGGCGCACGCCCCGAACCGTGGCATCCCGAGGATCCCCTCCAGGGGGACCAGGGCTGGGCGGCCCAGGAAGCCTCACAGGGCCAGAACTCCTACGGCGGTCATCCGCAGGACCCCTACGCCCCGCAGCACCAACAGCAGTACCCCCAGGATCCGTACGCCCAGCACCAGCAGGGCTACGGCAATCCCCAGGACCCGTACGCCCAGCAGCAGGCATACCCGCAGCAGGACTACGGCAATCCCCAGGATCCCTACGGGCATCAGCAGCACCAGCAGCCCCACCAGCAGCAACAGCAGCAACAGGGCGGCGGTTACGGGCAGCAGCCCTACGAACAGCAGCCCTACGAACAGCAGCAGTACGGGCAGCAGCAGCCGTACGACCCCCAGCAGCCCGGCTACGACCAGGGCTGGGACACCGGGCAGCAGCCCGCCATGCCGTACGGAGCCCAGCCCCACGACCCGTACGGCTACCCGGCGGAGAGCTACGGCGGCCCCGGTGACCAGTACGCCACCGCGGAGGCCTTCCCGCCGCCGCAGCCGCCGGGCCGCCGGACCGCCCCGGAACCCGAGCCCCAGCCGCAGACGGACTGGGACCCGGACGAACCGGTGGAGGAGACGCACCCCTTCTTCACCGGGGCCGACACCCCGGAGGAGCGGCGCGGCCGCGGTGGCCGCGGCAAGAACGCCCCCGGCGCACCGGACCTCGACTCCGCCCCGGACGACGGCACAGACTCCGAGTACGACGACGACCCGCGCTCCGGCCGGCGCGGAGGCCGTACCAAGGGCAAGAAGAAGAGCCGCAACGGCTGCGCCTGCCTCGTCGTGTCGCTGGTCCTCGTCGGCGGCCTCGGCGGCGTGTCCTACTTCGGATACTCGTACTGGAAGCAGCAGTTCGGCGCCCCCGAGGACTACGAGGGGATGGGCACCGGCCCGCAGGTCCAGGTCGAGATCCCCAAGAACGCGCTCGGCTACGACATCGCCAACAAGCTGAAGAAGCAGGGCGTCATCAAGTCCGTCGACGCCTTCGTCTCCGCGCAGAACTCGAACCCCAAGGGCAACTCGATCCAGGCGGGCGTCTACCTCCTCAACAAGGAGATGTCCGCGGCCAACGCGGTCAAGATGATGCTCGACCCGAAGAGCCAGAACGCCCTGGTCATCCCGGAGGGCACCCGGAACGCCAGGATCTACGAAATGATCGACAAGCGGATCGGTCTGGACGAGGGCACCACCAAGAAGGTCGCGCAGGACAAGGCCGACGATCTCGGTCTGCCGGGCTGGGCGAAGAACCACGCGGACGTCAAGGACCCGTTGGAGGGCTTCCTCTTCCCCGCGGCCTATCCGGTGGCCAAGGGATCCAAGCCCGAGGACGCGCTGAAGCGGATGGTCGAGCGCGCCAACGAGGAGTACGGCAAGCTCGACCTCGCGGGCGCGGCGAAGAAGTACGACCTGGACGGCCCCTGGCAGGTGCTGACCGTCGCCAGCCTGGTCCAGGCGGAGGGCATCTCCCACGACGACTTCCGCAAGATGGCCGAGGTGGTCTACAACCGCCTCCAGCCGGACAACACGGTCACCAACCGCAAGCTCGAATTCGACTCCGCGTTCAACTACCTGAAGAACCAGAGCAAGATCACGATCAGGTCGAGCGAGATCCGCACCAACCCGGACCCCTACAACACCTATTACCACGCGGGTCTGCCGCCGGGGCCGATCAGCAACCCGGGCGACGAGGCGATCAGCGCGACCCTGCACCCGACGGGCGACGGGTGGATGTTCTTCATCTCGCTCGACGGGAAGAAGACCGACTTCACCAAGACGGTGGAGGAGCACGAAGCGCTCAACGAGAAGTTCAAGGAACAGCATGGCCTCCAGTGAGGGACCCCGCCGCGCCGCGGTCCTCGGCTCCCCGATCGCCCACTCGCTCTCCCCGGTCCTGCACCGGGCCGCGTACGCCGAACTCGGCCTCGGCCACTGGTCGTACGACCGCTTCGAGGTGGACGAGGCCCAGCTCGCCGGCTTCGTGGAGGAGCTGGACGCCGGCTGGGCAGGGCTGTCGCTGACCATGCCGCTCAAGCGGGCCGTCATCCCGCTGCTGGACGGCATCAGCGCGGCCGCGGCCTCGGTCGAGGCCGTCAACACCGTCGTGTTCACCGAGGACGGCCGACGCCTCGGGGACAACACCGACATCCCCGGCATGGTCGCCGCCCTGCGGGAACGCGGCGTGGAGAAGACCGAGTCCGCCGCCGTCCTCGGCGCGGGCGCGACCGCCTCCTCCGCACTCGCCGCGCTGTCCCGGATCTGCACGGGACCGGTCACCACCTACGTGCGCAGCCGCGCCCGCGCCGACGAGATGCGCGGCTGGGGCGAACGTCTCGGCGTGAATGTCGTCATCGCCGACTGGGCCGAGGCCGACCGGGCCTTCGCCGCCCCGCTCGTCGTCGCGACCACTCCGGCCGGCACCACGGACGCCCTCGCCGCCGCCGTACCGGACGCTCCCGGCACCCTCTTCGACGTGCTGTACGAGCCCTGGCCCACCGCCCTCGCCGCCGCCTGGGCCGAGAGGGGCGGGGCCGTGGTCGGAGGTCTCGACCTGCTGGTGCACCAGGCGGTCCTCCAGGTCGAGCAGATGACGGGCCGCTCCCCGGCGCCACTGGCCGCCATGCGGGCGGCGGGAGAGGCCGCGCTGGCGGCACGCTGAGGGCCGCCCCGGGCTCTTCGCCGGGCCCCGGACACCGTCGCGGAGACTTGCACGGACGCGCACGAAACGTCCGTCTGCTGGACCGGGGGCCGGTCCGCCCCTCAGCTCGTGGGAGGATCGGGGGCGGCGGGCCAGGGCCGCGCACCCGGCCGCGCCTTTGCAGTTTTTGCGCGCGAGCATCGAGGAGCACCGTTGAGCAGGTTGCGCTGGCTGACCGCAGGGGAGTCGCACGGCCCCGCACTCGTGGCGACGCTGGAGGGTCTTCCCGCCGGCGTCCCGGTCACCACGGAGATGGTGGCCGACGCCCTCGCCCGGCGGCGGCTCGGCTACGGGCGCGGTGCCCGGATGAAGTTCGAGCAGGACGAGGTCACCTTCCTCGGCGGCGTACGCCACGGCCTCACCATGGGGTCCCCGGTCGCCGTCATGGTCGGCAACACCGAGTGGCCCAAGTGGGAGCAGGTCATGTCCGCCGACCCGGTGGACGAGGAGGAGCTGGCCGCACTGGCCCGCAACGCCCCGCTGACGCGCCCCCGGCCCGGCCACGCCGACCTGGCCGGCATGCAGAAGTACGGATTCGACGAGGCCCGGCCGATCCTCGAGCGCGCCAGCGCCCGGGAGACCGCCGCCCGCGTGGCGCTCGGTGCCGTCGCCCGCTCCTACCTCAAGGAGACCGCGGGCATCGAGATCGTCAGCCACGTCGTCGAACTGGCCGCCGCCAAGGCGCCGTACGGCGTGCTGCCGACTCCGGCCGACGTGCCGGCGCTCGACGCCGACCCGGTCCGCTGCCTCGACCAGGACGCGTCGAAGGCGATGGTCGCCGAGATCGACCAGGCCCACAAGGACGGCGACACCCTCGGCGGCGTCGTCGAGGTGCTCGCGTACGGCGTGCCGGTCGGACTCGGCTCGCACGTGCACTGGGACCGCCGCCTCGACGCCCGGCTCGCGTCCGCCCTCATGGGCATCCAGGCGATCAAGGGCGTGGAGGTCGGCGACGGCTTCGACCTGGCCCGGGTGCCCGGCTCCAAGGCCCACGACGAGATCCTCGTCACCGAGGACGGCATCAAGCGCGCCTCCGGGCGCGCCGGCGGGACCGAGGGCGGTCTGACCACCGGTGAGCTGCTGCGGGTCCGTGCCGCGATGAAGCCGATCGCGACCGTGCCGCGCGCACTGGCCACCGTCGACGTGGTGACCGGCGAGCCCGCCAAGGCCCACCACCAGCGCTCCGACGTCTGTGCCGTGCCGGCCGCCGGGATCGTCGCCGAGGCCATGGTCGCCCTGGTGCTCGCCGACGCCGTCGCGGAGAAGTTCGGCGGGGACAGCGTCGAGGAGACGCGCCGGAACGTGCGGGGCTACCTCGACAACCTGCGGATCCGATGAGCGCGCCGCTGGTCGTCCTCGTCGGCCCCATGGGGGTCGGCAAGTCCACGATCGGTGAGCTGCTCGCCGAGCGGCTCGGAGCCCTGTACCGCGACACCGACGCCGATGTGGTGGCGACCGCGGGCAAGCCCATCTCGGAGATCTTCTTCGACGAGGGCGAGGAACGCTTCCGCGAACTGGAGCGCCACGCCGTGCGCGAGGCCGTGGCCGGGCACACCGGTGTCCTCGCGCTCGGCGGCGGCGCGGTGCTCGACGAGGGCACCCGCGCCCTGCTGGCGGGGCACGCCGTCGTCTACCTCTCCATGGACGTGGAAGAGGCGGTCAAGCGCGTCGGCCTGGGCGCCGCACGGCCGCTGCTGGCCGTCAACCCGCGCCGGCAGTGGCGCGAGATGATGGAACTCCGCCGTCACCTGTACGAAGAGGTGGCGCGGGTGACCGTCGCCACCGACGACCGCACCCCCGACGAGATCGCCCGCGAGATCGTCGACGCACTGGAACTGCCGGAACGCGACACCACGCCCGGCCGGGAGAAGACAGCAATGACCGAGCAGGCCCCCACCCGCATCCAGGTCGCCGGCACCGAGGGCAGCGCCCCGTACGAAGTGCTGGTCGGCCGGCAGCTCCTCGGCGAGCTGCCCAAGCTCATCGGCGACCGCGCCAAGCGTGTCGCCGTGCTGCACCCGGAGGCGCTCGCCGAGACCGGCGAGGCAGTCCGTGAGGACCTCGCCTCCCAGGGGTACGAGGCCATCGCGATCCAGCTGCCGAACGCCGAGGAGGCCAAGACGGTCGAGGTCGCGGCCTACTGCTGGAAGGCGCTGGGCCAGACCGGCTTCACCCGCAGCGACGTCATCGTGGGTGTCGGCGGCGGCGCCACCACCGACGTCGCCGGCTTCGTCGCGGCGAGCTGGCTGCGCGGGGTGCGCTGGATCGCCGTCCCCACCACCGTGCTCGGCATGGTCGACGCGGCGGTCGGCGGCAAGACGGGCATCAACACCGCCGAGGGCAAGAACCTCGTCGGCGCCTTCCACCCGCCGGCCGGGGTCCTCTGCGACCTGGCGGCCCTCGACTCGCTCCCGGTGCACGACTACGTCTCCGGGATGGCCGAGATCATCAAGGCGGGCTTCATCGCCGACCCGGTGATCCTCGATCTCGTCGAGGCGGACCCCGAGGGCGCCCGTACGCCCGCCGGACCGCACACCGCCGAGCTGATCGAGCGCTCCATCCGGGTCAAGGCCGAGGTCGTCTCCAGCGACCTCAAGGAGGCCGGACTCCGCGAGATCCTCAACTACGGCCACACACTGGGCCACGCGATCGAGAAGAACGAGCGCTACAAGTGGCGCCACGGTGCCGCCGTCTCGATCGGCCTGGTCTTCGCCGCCGAGCTGGGCCGGCTCGCCGGACGGCTCGACGACGCCACCGCCGACCGGCACCGCACCGTCCTCGCGTCGGTCGGCCTGCCGCTCACCTACCGCGGTGACCAGTGGCCGCGCCTGCTCGAGAACATGAAGCTCGACAAGAAGTCCCGCGGCGACCTGCTGCGCTTCATCGTGCTCGACGCGCTCGGCAAGCCCACCGTCCTGGAGGGCCCGGACCCGGCCGTCCTGCTCGCCGCCTACGGAGAGGTCTCCGCGTGACCCGCAGCGTCTACGTGCTGAACGGCCCGAACCTCGGCCGCCTGGGCTCCCGCGAGCCCGACGTCTACGGGGCCACCTCGTACGCCGGGCTCGTCGAGACCTGCCAGGCCCTCGGCAAGGAGCTCGGCTTCGACGTCGAGGTCCGCGAGACCAACGACGAGGGCGAGCTGATCCGCTGGCTCCACGAGGCGGCGGACGGCAGGGTCCCGGTCGTCCTCAACCCGGGCGCGTTCACGCACTACTCGTACGGGATGAGGGACGCGATCTCCCAGCGCACCGCGCCCCTCATCGAGGTGCACATCTCCAACCCGTACGCGCGTGAGGAGTTCCGGCACACCTCCGTGGTCGCTCCGGTCGCCACCGGCACCATCGCCGGATTCGGCATCGGCTCCTACCGGCTGGCGCTGCGCGCGCTGGCCGACGAGCTGACGGACTGACCCGGCGTCACCGCCCGCCGGTGCTCCCTCGCGGGCACCAGGCACCGCCCCGGGCCGTTCACCCAGTGAAGGCCCGGGGCGGTACGGTAGCCGTCCGACCAGCGCCAGTTGACCGCACGAGACGGAGTGGCACCGGATGCAGCACGCAGTGGGGGCTCCGTTGCCGCCTCCCCACCGGCCCGGACACGGCCCCGTCGGCGGCCCGCACCACGCCCCGCACCCCGGCGGCCCCGGCACGCCGCCCCCGATACCCCCGGCACCTCCGGCGCCCCTGGCCCAGGGATGGGCGGCGCCCGGCCCGGACCAGCAGCCCGCGCCCCCCTCACGCGAGGTCACCGGCCACTTCCGGCTGCCGCCGGGCGGCCTGGTGCCGCTGCCCGCGCAGCCCCCCGAACCCGGCACCGGCGCCGCCACCCTCGCCGTCCTCCTGATCGGCCCGGCGGGCGCGGGGAAGACCACCGTCGCCAAGCTCTGGGCCGCCCGCCGCCGGGTGCCCACGGCCCACGTCTCGCTGGACGACGTCCGTGAATGGGTCCGTTCCGGGTTCGCCGACCCGCAGGCCGGCTGGAACGACCAGTCCGAGGCCCAGTACCGCCTGGCCCGCCGTACCTGCGGCTTCGCCGCCCGCAACTTCCTCGCCAACGGCATCTCCTGCATCCTCGACGACGCCGTCTTCCCCGACCGGCCCGTCATCGGCCTCGGCGGCTGGAAGCGCCACGTCGGCCCCGGCCTGCTCCCGGTGGTCCTCCTGCCCGGCCTCGAGGTCGTCCTGGAGCGCAACGCCGCCCGCACCGGCAACCGCCGCCTCTCCGACGAGGAGGTCGCCCGCATCCACGGCCGGATGGCCGGGTGGTACGGCTCCGGGCTGCCGATCATCGACAACTCGACGTACGACGTCGAGACCACCGCCCGCGTCCTGGACGACGTCCTCGCCCGCGCCCTGGCGAGCCCGCCCGCCTGGTAGCCCGGTTCTTCCGGTGGCACGCCCGCCGGTGGCACACGCCTCCCCGGTGTCACGCCCCTCGGCCGTGCGCCCCGACGCGCGCACGGGCACCGGCCGTGCTCCTTCTGCCGTCGTGTCCGACGGTCCTCCGGCCGTCCTCCGGCGGCGCTCCGGCCGTCCCCGGTCGGACAGCGCTGACGGGCGGGGCGGTGGATGCGCTCGTACGCTCGGGGCATGTCAGAGGTGTACGCCGTCCGCCGCGGGCTGGTCCGCGACCGGTGCGCCGCCGCCGGATCGGCCGCCGCCCTGGTCTCCCGCCCCGCCAACGTCCGCTATCTCGCCGGCGGGGCGCCTCCCGGCGCCGTCCTGCTGCTCGGCGCCGGCGAGGACGTCCTGCTCTGTCCCCGCGCCCCGGCCGGCGACCCGGCCCACGGCCGCCCGGACGAGTCGCTGCGGGTGTCGGCACTGGGAAGCGGGCACGGGGACGCGGCGATCGCCGCCGCCGCGCTGGCCGCCGAGTACGGGACGGAGCGCCTCGCCGTCGAGGAGCACGACCTGACCGTCGCCCGCCACCGGGCCATGGCCACCGCCGCTCCCAAGCTGCGCCTCGGCGACCTCGGGACCACGGTGGAGCAGCTTCGGGTGGTCAAGGACGAGGAGGAGATCGCCTGCCTGCGCATCGCGGCGGAGATCACCGACCAGGCGCTGGGGGAGCTCCTCGAATCGATCCTCGTCGGCCGCACCGAACGCCATCTCGCCCTGGAGCTGGAGCGCCGCCTGGTCGACCACGGCGCCGAGGGCCCCGCCTTCGCCACCTCCGTGGCCACCGGACCCAACTCCGGCCAGGCGCGTCACCGGCCTACCGACCGCAGGGTCGAGGAAGGCGATTTCCTCAGCGTCTGCCTCGGCGCGAGCTACCGCGGCTACCGCTGCGAGATCGCCCGCACCTTCGTCATCGGCACCGCCCCGGCGGAGTGGCAGATCGAGCTGTACGACCTCGTTTTCGCCGCTCAGCGCGGTGGGCGGGAGGCCCTGCTGCCGGACGCCACCTACCGTGAAGTGGACCACGCGGCCCGTCATCCGCTGGACTCCGCGGGGCACGGCGAGGGGCTTTCGCCCCGCACCGGGCACGGGGTGGGACTCGAAATCGACGAGGACCCGCAGCTGGCACCGACAGCCATGGGTAAACTGGACGCTTGCGTGCCGGTCACCGTCGGACCGGGGGTCCACCTCCCGGGCCGGGGCGGTGTCCGGATCGATGACACGCTCGTCGTGCGCCCCGAGGCGGACGGCGGACCCGAGCTACTCACCATTACGACCAAGGAGCTGCTCGCGCTCTAGCGCGCGTTCTTGGCCGTCCACCAGCTTTCAGTCCAGGAGATTCCGCAACCGTGGCTTCCACGAACGACCTCAAGAACGGCCTGGTGCTCAAGCTCGACGGAGGCCAGCTCTGGTCCGTCGTCGAGTTCCAGCACGTCAAGCCCGGCAAGGGCCCGGCCTTCGTGCGCACCAAGCTCAAGAACGTGCTCTCCGGCAAGGTCGTCGACAAGACGTTCAACGCCGGCGTGAAGGTCGAAACGGCCACCATCGACCGCCGGGACATGCAGTTCTCGTACATGGACGGCGACTACTTCGTCTTCATGGACATGGACACGTACGACCAGCTGATGGTCGACCGCAAGTCCGTCGGCGACGCCGCCAACTTCCTCATCGAGGGCTTCACCGCCTCGGTCGCGCAGCACGAGGGCGAGGTGCTCTACGTGGAGCTGCCCGCCGCCGTCGAGCTGACCATCAAGCACACCGACCCGGGCGTCCAGGGTGACCGCTCCACCGGTGGCACCAAGCCCGCCACGCTGGAGACGGACTACGAGATCGGCGTGCCGCTCTTCATCACCACCGGCGAGAAGATCAAGGTCGACACCCGTACGGGCGACTACCTCGGCCGGGTGAACAGCTAACCGTGGCTGCCCGGAACAAGGCCCGCAAGCGCGCCTTCCAGATCCTCTTCGAGGCCGACCAGCGCGGTGAGTCCGTGCAGACGGTCCTCGCGGACTGGGTCCGGCACTCGCGGACCGACGACCGTCAGCCCCCGGTCGGCGAATTCACGATGGAACTCGTCGAGGGGTACGCGCGGTACGCGAACCGGATCGACGACCTCATCGTCACGTACGCCGTGGACTGGGAGATCGACCGCATGCCGGTCGTCGACCGCAGCATCCTCCGGCTCGGCGCGTACGAGCTGATCTGGATGGACGAGACGCCGGACGCCGTCGTCATCGACGAGGCGGTCCAGCTCGCCAAGGAATTCTCCACGGACGACTCCCCGTCCTTCGTGAACGGCATGCTGGCCCGTTTCAAGGACCTCAAGCCGAACCTGCGCCGCGAGCAGTAGCTCCGGGGCGCCGAGCTTCAGCCGACGAAGGCCCGCGGTCGACCCGACCGCGGGCCTTCGGCACGTCCGGACGGGCTCCTCCAGGGCCCCCGGGGAGCCCTGGAGCCCTGGAGGCGCCCGGGCGGCCATGTGCGGGGCTCGCGGGAGCGTGGGGTCGTGGGGCCGTGGGGCCGGATACGACGACGGGCCGGCGGGGGAGACCCTTCCGGGTCCCCTCCCGCCGGCCCGGCGACAAGGTGTTCGTACGACCAGGTGGTCGTACGGGCGGGGCTCGGGGCCCCGCCGAGGGGCTCAGCCCTCTTCGTGGGTGACGGCCCGGCGCGCGTCCGCGTCCAGCACGCCCCAGTTGATCAGCTGCTCCGTCAGCACGGAAGGCGACTGGTCGTAGATGACCGCGAGGGTGCGCAGGTCGTCCTGGCGGATCGAGAGGACCTTGCCGTTGTAGTCGCCGCGCTGGCTCTGGATCGTCGCGGCGTAACGCTGCAGCGGTCCGGCCTTCTCCGGCGGGACGTGGGCGAGGCGCTCCAGGTCCAGGACGAGCTTCGGCGGCGGCTCGGCCGCGCCGCCGGGGGTCGTGCCCGGCAGCAGCTCCTGGACGGGAACGCCGTAGAAGTCCGCCAGCTCCGCAAGACGCTGGACGGTCACCGCACGGTCGCCGCGCTCGTACGAGCCGACGACGACGGCCTTCCAACGGCCCTGCGACTTCTCCTCCACGCCGTGGAGGGAGAGGCCCTGCTGGGTGCGGATGGCGCGGAGCTTGGCCCCGAGCTGTTTTGCGTATTCGCTGGACATAAGGCTCCCCGGACGCTCGAACATGATGCGGCGCCGCCGCGTGGCTGGTGACTCACTGTGAGGTTACGCAGCGTTACTTGGATGCGTCAAGCCGGGAGGTCCCGGGCGGCTCCGCGGGGGGCCGGGTCGGGGGTCCCGGAACGGCCCTGGTACCGTGGACGACGTAGTTTCGGTAATTCCGACGTCCTTTAAGGTCCGTCCCGTGAGGCGGAGAAGGAGGTCCGTTTCTCAATGGACGCACAGCACGACGGCACCGGCAACGCGGCACGGCCCGTTCTGGAAGCCCCCGACATCGCCCGGGCCCTGACCAGGATCGCCCACGAGATCGTCGAACGCGCCAAGGGCGCCGACGACGTGGTGCTCCTCGGCATCCCCACCCGCGGCGTCTTCCTCGCCCGCAGGCTCGCCGCGAAGCTCGAAGAGATCACCGGCCGCGCGATGCCCGTCGGATCCCTCGACATCACGATGCACCGCGACGACCTGCGGATGCGCCCCGCGCGCGCCATCGGACGCACCGACATCCCCGGTGACGGCGTCGACGAACGCCTCGTCGTCCTCGTCGACGACGTGCTCTTCTCCGGCCGCACGATCCGCGCCGCCCTCGACGCCCTCGGCGACATCGGCCGCCCCCGCGCCGTCCAGCTCGCGGTCCTGGTCGACCGCGGCCACCGTGAACTCCCCATCCGCGCCGACTACGTCGGCAAGAACCTCCCGACGTCGCACCGGGAGACGGTCACGGTCCAGCTCGCCGAGGAGGACGGCCGCGACGCCGTGCTGCTCGGAGCGCGGCGGACCGCCCCGGCAGGCGGGCACTAGCACCGCTACCGCTACCCGAACGGCGCTTCCGTGCGACCGGACACCCGGTCCGTACGGCCGCCGCAGCACGCCCGCATGCCCGAAACCTCCACCACCCCGGAGAACACCCAGATGAAGCGCCACCTCATCTCGGCCGCCGACCTCACCCGCGACGACGCCGTCCTCATCCTCGACACCGCCGAGGAGATGGCCCGGGTCGCCGACCGGCCGATCAAGAAGCTCCCCACCCTGCGCGGCCGTACCGTCGTCAACCTCTTCTTCGAGGACTCGACGCGGACCCGCATCTCCTTCGAGGCCGCCGCCAAGCGCCTCTCCGCCGACGTCATCAACTTCTCCGCGAAGGGCTCGTCCGTCTCCAAGGGCGAATCCCTCAAGGACACCGCCCTGACCCTGGAGGCGATGGGCGCCGACGCCGTCGTCATCCGGCACCACGCCTCGGGCGCCCCCTACCGTCTCGCCACCTCCGGCTGGATCGACGGCGCGGTGGTCAACGCCGGCGACGGCACCCACGAGCACCCCACCCAGGCCCTGCTGGACGCCTTCACCATGCGCCGCCGGCTGGTCGGCGCCGACCAGGGCCTCGGCCGCGACCTCGAAGGCCGCCGGATCACCATCGTCGGGGACGTCCTGCACAGCCGCGTCGCCCGCTCCAACGTCCACCTGCTGACCACGCTCGGCGCCCACGTCACCCTGGTGGCCCCGCCCACCCTGCTGCCGATCGGCGTGGAGCAGTGGCCCTGCGACGTCAGCTACGGCCTGGACGAGGTGCTCCCGAAGTCCGACGCGGTGATGATGCTGCGTGTGCAGCGTGAGCGGATGAACGCCGCGTACTTCCCCACCGAGCGCGAGTACTCCCGCCGCTACGGCCTGAACGGCGACCGCATGGCGAAGATGCCCGAGCACAGCATCGTCATGCACCCCGGCCCGATGAACCGCGGCATGGAGATCACCGCCGAGGTCGCGGACTCCGGCCGCTGCACCGCCGTCGAACAGGTCGCCAACGGCGTCTCCGTCCGCATGGCCGTGCTCTACCTGCTGCTCGGCGGCTCCGAGCCCGCCACCACCGCCCGTACCGAGGGGAACAAGTAACCATGAGCAAGATCCTTATCCGCGGCGCGCAGATCCTCGGTGGCGAAGTCCAGGACGTCCTGATCGACGGCGAGACCATCGCCGAGACCGGCACCGGCATCGAGGCGGCGGACGCCACCGTCGTCGAGGCGGCGGGTCTGGTCCTGCTGCCCGGCCTGGTCGACCTCCACACCCACCTGCGCGAGCCCGGCCGCGAGGACTCCGAGACCGTCCTGACCGGCACCAGGGCCGCGGCGGTCGGCGGCTTCACCGCCGTGCACGCCATGGCCAACACCTTCCCCGTCGCCGACACCGCCGGCGTGGTCGAGCAGGTCTGGCGGCTCGGCAAGGAGTCCGGCTACTGCGACGTCCAGCCGATCGGCGCCGTCACCGTCGGCCTGGAGGGCAAGCAGCTCGCCGAGCTCGGCGCCATGCACGACTCCGCCGCCGGAGTGAAGGTCTTCTCCGACGACGGCAAGTGCGTCGACGACGCCGTGATCATGCGCCGCGCCCTGGAGTACGTGAAGGCGTTCGACGGTGTCGTCGCCCAGCACGCCCAGGAACCCCGCCTCACCGAGGGCGCCCAGATGAACGAGGGCACCGTCTCCGCCGAGCTCGGCCTCGGCGGCTGGCCCGCCGTCGCCGAGGAGTCGATCATCGCGCGCGACGTGCTGCTCGCCGCCCACGTCGACTCCCGCGTGCACATCTGCCACCTGTCGACGGCAGGCTCGGTCGAGATCGTCCGCTGGGCCAAGTCCAAGGGCTGGAACGTCACCGCCGAGGTCACCCCGCACCACCTGCTCCTCACCGACGAGCTGGTCCGCTCGTACAACCCGGTCTACAAGGTGAACCCGCCGCTGCGCACCGAGGCCGACGTCCTGGCCCTGCGCGAGGCGCTCGCCGACGGCACCATCGACTGCGTCGCCACCGACCACGCCCCGCACCCCCACGAGGACAAGGACTGCGAGTGGGCCGCGGCGGCGATGGGCATGGTGGGCCTGGAGACCGCGCTCTCCGTCGTCCAGCAGACGATGGTCGAGACCGGTCTGCTCGACTGGGCGGGCGTCGCCGACCGCATGTCGTTCCGCCCGGCGGCCATCGGCCGGCTCGACGGACACGGCCGCCCCGTCTCGGCGGGTGAGCCCGCCAACCTCGTTCTCGTCGATCCGGCATACCGTGGGACCGTGGACCCCGCGGGCTTCGCGTCCCGCAGCCGCAACACCCCCTACGAGGGCCGTGAGCTGCCGGGACGGGTCACCCACACCTTCCTGCGGGGCCGTGCCACGGTCGTCGACGGGAAGCTCACGTGACAAAACTGATCCCCCTGTACCAGCTGGCCGCCGAACAGAAGTCGGCCCAAGTGACCGACTGGTCCGCCCGGATCAGCTGGGTCGTCGGAATACTGGTCTTCGTGGCCCTCGTCTACTGGCTGATGCGCCAGGGATGGAAGTGGCGCGGCAGCCTCCAGTCCGACCTGCCGGAGCTCGCGGCCACCCCCGAGGGATTCGCGGACGGCACCCCGCTCCTGAAGCTCTCCGGCCGCTACCACGGCTCCACCACCGCCGGGCAGTGGCTCGACCGGATCGTCGCGCACGGCCTGGGCACCCGCAGCCGGGTCGAGCTCACCCTCACGGAGCAGGGCCTGGACGTCGTACGCCCCGGAGCGGCCGGCTTCTTCGTACCGGCCGCGGCCCTGCGCGAGGCCCGGCACGAGCGGGCGATCGCGGGCAAGGTCCTCCCCGAGGGCGGCCTGCTGGTCATCACCTGGGCCCACGGCGACAAGCTGATCGACTCCGGGTTCCGCTCCGACCAGGCGGCCGAGCACCGGACCTGGGTCGACACCCTCACCTCTCTCACCAGCACTACGGAAGGCACCGCACGATGACGATCTCCACCCGGGGAGCCGCACAAGCTCCCGCCGTACTCGTCCTGGAGGACGGCCGCATCTTCCGCGGCCGTGCCTACGGGGCCGTGGGGGAGACCTTCGGCGAGGCCGTTTTCTCCACCGGCATGACCGGCTACCAGGAGACGCTGACCGACCCCTCGTACGACCGCCAGATCGTCGTCGCCACCGCGCCGCAGATCGGCAACACCGGCTGGAACGACGAGGACGACGAGTCCTCCCGCATCTGGGTCTCCGGCTACGTCGTGCGCGACCCCGCACGCATCCCGTCCAACTGGCGTTCGCGCCGCTCCCTCGACGAGGAGCTCGCCAAGCAGGGCGTCGTCGGGATCTCCGGCATCGACACCCGCGCCCTCACCCGCCACCTGCGTGAGCGCGGCGCGATGCGCTCCGGCGTCTTCTCCGGCGAGGCACTCGCCCCCGACGCCGAGCTGCTCGCCCGCGTCCAGGCCCAGCCGCAGATGAAGGGCGCCAGCCTGTACGAGGAGGTCGCCACCAAGGAGGCCTACACCGTCCCGGCGATCGGCGAGAAGAAGTTCACCGTCGCCGCCATCGACCTCGGCATCAAGGGCATGACCCCCCGCCGGATGGCCGAGCGCGGCATCGAAGTGCACGTGCTCCCCGCCACCGCGACCGCCGAGGACGTCTACGCCCTCGCCCCCGACGGCGTGTTCTTCTCCAACGGCCCCGGCGACCCCGCCACCGCCGACGGCCCTGTCGCGCTGATGCGCGCCGTGCTGGAGCGGAAGACGCCGCTCTTCGGCATCTGCTTCGGCAACCAGATCCTCGGCCGCGCCCTCGGCTTCGGCACCTACAAGCTGAAGTACGGCCACCGGGGCATCAACCAGCCCGTCCAGGACCGCACGACCGGCAAGGTCGAGGTGACCGCGCACAACCACGGCTTCGCCGTCGACGCGCCCCTGGACAAGATCTCGGACACCGAGTTCGGCCGCGCCGAGGTCTCCCACGTCTGCCTGAACGACCAGGTCGTCGAAGGACTGCACCTCCTCGACCAGCCCGCGTTCAGCGTCCAGTACCACCCCGAAGCAGCCGCGGGCCCGCACGACGCCGCGTACCTCTTCGACCGTTTCGTCACCCTGATGGAGGGCCAGCGTGCCTAAGCGCTCCGATATCCAGTCCGTCCTGGTCATCGGCTCCGGCCCGATCGTCATCGGCCAGGCCGCCGAGTTCGACTACTCCGGTACCCAGGCGTGCCGCGTGCTCAAGGCCGAGGGCCTGCGCGTCATCCTGGTCAACTCCAACCCGGCCACGATCATGACCGACCCGGAGATCGCCGACGCCACCTACGTCGAGCCGATCACCCCCGAGTTCGTCGAGAAGATCATCGCCAAGGAACGCCCCGACGCCCTCCTGCCGACGCTGGGCGGCCAGACCGCGCTCAACACCGCCATCTCCATGCACGACAACGGCGTGCTGGAGAAGTACGGCGTCGAGCTGATCGGTGCCAACGTCGAGGCGATCAACAAGGGCGAGGACCGCGACCTCTTCAAGGGCGTCGTCGAAGCCGTCCGCCAGAAGATCGGCCACGGCGAGTCCGCCCGCTCGGTCATCTGCCACACGATGGACGACGTCATCCAGGGTGTCGAGACCCTCGGCGGCTACCCCGTCGTCGTCCGCCCCTCCTTCACCATGGGCGGCGCCGGCTCCGGCTTCGCCCACGACGAGGAGGAGCTGCGCCGCATCGCCGGACAGGGCCTCACCCTCTCGCCGACCACCGAGGTGCTCCTGGAGGAGTCCATCCTCGGCTGGAAGGAGTACGAGCTGGAGCTGATGCGCGACAAGAACGACAACGTCGTGGTCGTCTGCTCCATCGAGAACTTCGACCCGATGGGCGTCCACACCGGCGACTCCATCACCGTCGCCCCGTCGATGACGCTCACCGACCGCGAGTACCAGCGGCTGCGCGACATCGGCATCGCGATCATCCGCGAGGTCGGCGTCGACACCGGCGGCTGCAACATCCAGTTCGCCATCGACCCCACCGACGGCCGGATCATCGTCATCGAGATGAACCCGCGCGTCTCCCGCTCCTCGGCGCTCGCCTCCAAGGCCACCGGCTTCCCGATCGCCAAGATCGCCGCCAAGCTGGCCGTCGGCTACACGCTCGACGAGATCCCGAACGACATCACCGAGAAGACCCCGGCCTCCTTCGAGCCCTCGCTCGACTACGTCGTGGTCAAGGCCCCGCGCTTCGCCTTCGAGAAGTTCCCCTCCGCCGACTCCACCCTCACCACCACCATGAAGTCGGTGGGCGAGGCCATGGCGATCGGCCGCAACTTCACCGAGGCGCTGCAGAAGGCGCTCCGCTCGCTGGAGAAGAAGGGCTCGCAGTTCTCCTTCACCGGAGAGCCCGGCGACAAGGACGCCCTGCTCGCCGAGTCGGTCCGCCCCACGGACGGCCGCATCAACACGGTCATGCAGGCGATCCGCGCCGGTGCCACCCCCGAGGAGGTCTTCGACGCCACGAAGATCGACCCGTGGTTCGTGGACCAGCTCTTCCTGATCAAGGAGATCGCCGACGGGCTGGCCTCCGCCGAGCGCCTCGACGCCGACGTGATCGCCGAGGCCAAGCGCCACGGCTTCTCCGACGCGCAGATCGCCGAGATCCGCGGCCTGGGCGAGGACGTCGTCCGCGAGGTCCGCCACGCGCTCGGCATCCGCCCGGTCTACAAGACGGTCGACACGTGCGCCGCCGAGTTCGCGGCGAAGACGCCGTACTTCTACTCCTCGTACGACGAGGAGAGCGAGGTCGCGCCCCGCACCAAGCCCGCGGTGATCATCCTCGGCTCGGGCCCCAACCGCATCGGCCAGGGCATCGAGTTCGACTACTCCTGCGTCCACGCCTCCTTCGCCCTGAGCGACGCCGGCTACGAGACCGTGATGGTCAACTGCAACCCGGAGACCGTCTCCACCGACTACGACACCTCCGACCGGCTCTACTTCGAGCCGCTCACCCTGGAGGACGTCCTGGAGATCGTCCACGCGGAGACCCTCGCGGGCCCCGTCGCGGGCGTCGTCGTCCAGCTCGGCGGCCAGACCCCGCTCGGCCTGTCGCAGGCGCTCAAGGACAACGGCGTGCCCGTCGTCGGCACGTCCCCCGAGGCGATCCACGCCGCCGAGGACCGCGGCGCCTTCGGCCGGGTGCTCGCCGAGGCCGGCCTGCCCGCGCCGAAGCACGGCACCGCCACCACCTTCGACGAGGCCAAGGCCATCGCCGACGAGATCGGCTACCCGGTCCTGGTGCGCCCGTCGTACGTCCTCGGCGGACGCGGCATGGAGATCGTCTACGACGAGACCCGCCTGTCCTCGTACATCGCCGAGTCCACCGAGATCAGCCCCACCCGGCCGGTCCTGGTCGACCGCTTCCTCGACGACGCGATCGAGATCGACGTCGACGCGCTCTACGACGGCACCGAGCTCTACCTCGGCGGCGTCATGGAGCACATCGAGGAGGCCGGTATCCACTCCGGCGACTCCGCCTGCGCGCTGCCCCCGATCACCCTCGGCGGCCACGACATCAAGCGCCTGCGGGTCTCCACCGAGGGCATCGCCAAGGGCGTCGGCGTCCGCGGACTGATCAACATCCAGTTCGCGCTCTCCGGCGACATCCTCTACGTCCTGGAGGCCAACCCCCGCGCCTCCCGGACCGTCCCCTTCACCTCGAAGGCGACCGCCGTCCCGCTCGCCAAGGCCGCCGCCCGCATCTCGCTGGGCGCGACCATCGCCGAGCTGCGCGCCGAGGGCCTGCTGCCGGCCCAGGGCGACGGCGGCACCCTGCCGCTCGACGCGCCGATCTCCGTCAAGGAGGCCGTCATGCCGTGGTCGCGCTTCCGCGACATCCACGGCCGCGGGGTGGACACCGTCCTCGGCCCGGAGATGCGTTCGACCGGTGAGGTCATGGGCATCGACTCCGCCTTCGGGACGGCCTACGCCAAGTCCCAGGCCGGCGCCTACGGCCCGCTGCCCGTCAAGGGCCGCGCGTTCATCTCGGTCGCCAACCGCGACAAGCGCTCGATGATCTTCCCGGCCAGGGAGCTCGTCGCCCACGGCTTCGAGCTGATGGCGACCTCCGGCACCGCCGAGGTCCTCAAGCGCAACGGCATCAACGCCACCGTCGTGCGCAAGCAGTCCGAGGGCGAGGGCCCGGACGGCGAGAAGACCATCGTCCAGCTCATCCACGACGGCCAGGTCGACCTCATCGTCAACACGCCGTACGGCACCGGCGGCCGGCTCGACGGCTACGAGATCCGGACCGCCGCGGTGGCCCGCTCGGTGCCGTGCCTGACGACCGTCCAGGCGCTCGCCGCCGCGGTCCAGGGCATCGACGCGCTCCGCCGCGGGGACGTCGGCGTACGGTCCCTGCAGGAGCACGCCGAGCACCTGACGGCGGCCCGCGACTAGTCGGTACGGACGGACCGGCCCGGACCCTTCTGGGTCCGGGCCGGCCAGGCAAGGGGGACACCGGTCTGCGGTGTCCCCCTCTTCGTGAGGACACCTTCGATGTACAAGTTCTTCTTCCAGCTGGTCTTCAAGCGGATGGACCCCGAGCAGGCCCACTACCTGGCCTTCCGGTGGATCCGTCTCGCCGCCCGTACCCCCGTCCTGCGGACCTTCGTCGCCGCGGTGCTCGCCCCCCGGTACAAGGCCCTGCGCACCGAGGCCCTCGGCCTGCGGATGCACGGCCCCTTCGGCCTCGCCGCCGGCTTCGACAAGAACGCGATCGCGATCGACGGCATGGCGATGCTCGGCTTCGACCACGTCGAGATCGGCACCGTGACCGGCGAGCCGCAGCCCGGCAACCCCAGGAAGCGGCTCTTCCGCCTGGTCGCCGACCGCGCCCTGATCAACCGCATGGGCTTCAACAACGAGGGCTCCGCCGCCGTCGCCGCCCGCCTCGGCGCCCGCGAGCCCGTCTTCCGCACCACCGTCGGCGTCAACATCGGCAAGACCAAGGTGGTCCCGGAGGCCGAGGCCGCCGCCGACTACGTGAAGTCCACCGAGCGCCTCGCCGCCCACGCCGACTACCTCGTGGTCAACGTCTCCTCGCCCAACACCCCCGGCCTGCGCAACCTCCAGGCCACCGAGGCGCTGCGCCCGCTGCTGACCGCCGTGCGCGAGGCCGCCGACCGCACCGTGACCGACCGCCGCGTCCCGCTCCTGGTCAAGATCGCCCCCGACCTCGCGGACGAGGACGTCGACGCCGTCGCCGACCTCGCCGTGGAACTCCGCCTCGACGGCATCATCGCCACCAACACCACCATCGCCCGCGACGGTCTCGGCCTGCGCTCGCCCGCCTCCCTGACCGGCGAGACCGGCGGGCTCTCCGGCGCCCCGCTCAAGGCACGCTCCCTGGAGGTCCTGAGGCGCCTGTACGAGCGCGTGGGCGACCGGATCACCCTGGTGGGCGTCGGAGGCATCGAGAGCGCCGAGGACGCCTGGCAGCGCATTCTGGCCGGCGCGACGCTCGTCCAGGGCTACAGCGCCTTCATCTACGAAGGCCCGTTCTACGCCCGCGCGATCCACAGGGGTCTCGCCGCCCGGCTCGCCGCATCCCCGTACGCCACGCTCGCCGAAGCCGTCGGCGCCGACACCCGGAAGGCCGCACAGTGACCCTCGAAACCGCGCCCCTCGAACCCTTCGGCGCCCGTCTGCGCCGCGCCATGGACACCCGCGGCCCGCTCTGCGTCGGCATCGACCCGCACGCCTCGCTGCTCGCCTCCTGGGGCCTGTCCGACGACATCGCGGGCCTGGAGCGCTTCACCCGTACGGTCGTCGAGGCGCTCGCCGACCGGGTCGCCGTCCTCAAGCCGCAGTCCGCGTTCTTCGAGCGCTTCGGCTCGCGCGGCGTCGCCGTCCTGGAGGCGGCCGTCGCCGAGGCCCGCTCGGCCGGCGCGCTCGTGCTCATGGACGCCAAGCGCGGCGACATCGGCTCCACCATGGCCGCGTACGCGGCCACCTACCTGGACAAGGACTCGCCGCTCTTCTCGGACGCGGTCACCGTCTCGCCGTACCTCGGCTTCGGCTCGCTGCGCCCGGCGCTCGACGCCGCCGCCGTCTCCGGCGCGGGCGTCTTCGTCCTGGCGCTCACCTCCAACCCGGAGGGCGCCGAGGTGCAGCGCGCGACCGCGGCGGACGGCCGCTCGCTGGCCCAGCTGATGCTCGACCACATGGCCGCCGAGAACGCCGGGGCCGAGCCGCTCGGCTCGGTCGGCGCGGTGGTCGGTGCGACCCTCGGGGACGCCGGGGTGAATCTGGCGATCAACGGTCCGCTGCTCGCTCCGGGCATCGGCGCCCAGGGCGCCACCCCGGCCGATCTGCCGGGCGTGTTCGGCGACGCGGTGGGCAACGTGGTGCCGAGCGTGAGCCGGGGTGTTCTCCGTCACGGACCCGACGCGGCGGGTCTGCGCGAGGCCGCCGAACGCTTCGCCGACGAGGTCCGTACGGCCGTTCACGGATAGTTGAATGCGACACATAACAGCGCGTTGACGAATTCCTGAGCAAAATACCGGCCTTTATGCCGGAAATGTCCTGGTCGGCCAAGGCTGACCAGGACTTTTCGTTCGTTCTCGCTGACTCCGGAGCGGTTGGCCGCTAGTCTCCGTCGAGAGCCAACGAGCACAGGTTGTTGTTCGTGCCGTTGTTCGTGGCTCGCCAGGTGTGGGGCGACAGGTTCCTCACCGGTCCGTATCCGACAGATCGACATCCGAGGTGACGTAGGCGTGGCTCTTCCGCCCCTTACCCCTGAACAGCGCGCAGCCGCGCTCGAAAAGGCCGCCGCGGCTCGCCGGGAGCGGGCCGAGGTCAAGAATCGACTCAAGCACTCCGGCGCCTCGCTCCACGAGGTCATCAAGCAGGGTCGGGAGAACGACGTCATCGGCAAGATGAAGGTCTCCGCACTCCTTGAGTCCCTGCCGGGCGTGGGCAAGGTCCGCGCCAAGCAGATCATGGAGCGTCTCGGGATCTCCGAGAGCCGTAGGGTCCGGGGTCTCGGCTCCAATCAGATCGCATCCCTGGAGCGAGAGTTCGGCGGCACCGCCGCCTGACGTTCTCAGGCACCCCTGAGAACCTGGATAATCGCTGCATGGCTGCTTCATCCCGGGGGACGTCCCCCGTACCCCCGGACGTACGTCCGCGGCTGACCGTGCTCTCCGGCCCCTCCGGGGTCGGCAAGAGCACGGTCGTCGCGCATATGCGCAAGGTCCACCCCGAAGTCTGGCTCTCGGTGTCGGCGACGACCCGCAAGCCGCGACCCGGAGAGAGCAACGGCGTCCACTACTTCTTCGTGGACGACCAGGAGTTCGACAAGCTGATCGCCAACGGCGAGCTGCTCGAATGGGCGGAGTTCGCGGGCAACCGCTACGGCACCCCCCGCCGGGCCGTCCTCGACCGCCTGGAGAACGGCGAGCCGGTGCTGCTGGAGATCGACCTCCAGGGCGCCCGGCTGGTCCGCGAGTCGATGTCCGACGCGCGGCTCGTCTTCCTGGCCCCGCCGAGCTGGGACGAGCTGGTCCGCCGGCTCACCGGCCGGGGCACCGAACCGCCCGAGGTGATCGAGCGCAGGCTCGCCGCCGCCCGGGTCGAACTGGCCGCCGAGGCGGAGTTCGACACCACCCTCGTCAACACCTCCGTCGAGGACGTGGCACGCGAGCTGCTAGCCTTGATGCTTCAGGCTTCCGACCACCGTGCCACGAGCGACTGAGGAAGCGACGCGAACGGCCTCACGGCCGACGCCGAGTGTCAGCCTCACCGCACGGATCACCGCCGGCCGGCAGCCGCAGCATCAAAGATCTCTTTGATCTACACCCCCTTCGGAAGGCAGAGAGTGTCCTCTTCCATCACCACGCCCGAGGGCATCATCAACCCGCCGATTGATGAGCTCCTCGAGGCCACCGACTCGAAGTACAGCCTCGTGATCTACGCCGCCAAGCGCGCGCGCCAGATCAACGCGTACTACTCGCAGCTCGGTGAAGGCCTCCTCGAGTACGTCGGTCCGCTCGTCGACACCCACGTCCACGAGAAGCCGCTGTCGATCGCGCTCCGCGAGATCAACGCCGGCCTGCTGACCTCCGAGGCCATCGAGGGCCCCGCGCAGTAAGCAGCCGCACCTCCTGCCCCAGGCGGGAAGAACGCACCTTCACCCCGGGCCCGGCGGATCATCCGCCGGGCCCGGGGTGTGTCCGTGTGCGGGCGGAGACCCGGCCCGCCGGACACCGGTCCGCGCCGGTGGGGCAGCATGGAAGGACACCGAGCCGAGTGCGGGGAGACGCAGTGGAGAAGCCGAAGGTCGTTCTGGGGGTCAGCGGAGGCATCGCCGCGTACAAGGCGTGCGAGCTGCTCCGCCGGCTGACCGAGTCCGGGCACGACGTGACCGTGGTGCCCACCGCGGCCTCGCTGCACTTCGTCGGCGCCGCGACCTGGTCCGCGCTCTCCGGACACCCGGTCTCCACCGAGGTCTGGAACGACGTCCACGAGGTGCCCCACGTGCGCACCGGGCAGGCCGCCGACCTCGTCGTGGTCGCCCCGGCCACCGCCGACATGCTCGCCAAGGCAGCCCACGGGCTCGCCGACGACCTGCTCACCAACACCCTGCTCACGGCCCGCTGCCCGGTCGTGTTCGCGCCCGCCATGCACACGGAGATGTGGGAGCACCCCGCCACCCAGGAGAACGTCGCCACCCTGCGGCGCCGGGGCGCCGTGGTCATCGAGCCCGCGGTCGGCCGGCTCACCGGCGTGGACACCGGCAAGGGACGGCTCCCCGACCCCGCCGAGATCTTCGAGGTCTGCCGCCGGGTGCTCGCGCGGGGCGCCGCGGCGCCCGATCTCGCGGGACGCCACGTGGTGGTCAGCGCCGGAGGCACCCGCGAGCCGCTCGACCCCGTCCGCTACCTGGGCAACCGTTCCTCCGGCAAGCAGGGGTACGCCCTCGCGCGCACGGCCGTAGCCCGCGGCGCCCGGGTCACCCTGGTCGAGGCGAACACCGGTCTGCCGGACCCGGCCGGCGCCGACGTCGTCCACGTGGGCACCGCGGTCCAGCTGCGGGAGGCCGTCCTGAAGGCGGCCGCCGGCGCGGACGCCGTGGTGATGGCCGCCGCCGTCGCCGACTTCCGGCCCGCCGTGTACGCCACGGGCAAGATCAAGAAGCGCGACGACCAAGCGGATCCGGTCATTGAGCTCCTGCGGAATCCGGACATCCTCGCCGAGCTCTCCGCCGAACGGGCCGCACCCGGACAGGTGGTCGTGGGATTCGCCGCGGAGACCGACGACGTGCTCGCCAACGGGCGCGCGAAGCTCCACCGCAAGGGGTGTGACCTCCTCGTCGTCAACGAGGTGGGGGAGCGCAAGACCTTCGGGTCCCAGGACAACGAAGCGGTGGTCCTGGCCGCGGACGGAGGCGAGAAGCCCGTGCCGCACGGGCCCAAGGAGGCCCTCGCCGACACTGTGTGGGATCTGGTAGCCGTACGTTTCCCGGGGTAGATTCACCCCCGCCGCACCCGCGGCCGGGGCGGAGGAGAAAATAGGGCTCCAGAGTGCTTCCGCAGGAGGGCCCGACCCCCCGAATTCGTCAGTGCCGCACGTCACAGCGCTCCCAAGGGGCGAGACGCGTGGCCCAACCGTCGGAAGCGACCGATAAACTGGTCGCGGAACGTGCCGGGCGCAGCTCCCGACCGTCCACCCATGATCAGCCAGCAGCCGCTGCAACCCCAGGGAGCGATGTGTCCCGCCGTCTCTTCACCTCGGAATCCGTCACCGAGGGTCACCCCGACAAGATCGCTGACCAGATCAGCGACACGATTCTCGACGCGCTCCTGCGCGAGGACCCCACCTCGCGCGTCGCCGTCGAAACCTTGATCACCACTGGTCTGGTGCATGTCGCGGGTGAGGTCACGACCAAGGCCTACGCCGACATTCCCAACCTCGTGCGCAACAAGATCCTGGAGATCGGCTACGACTCCTCCAAGAAGGGCTTCGACGGCGCGTCCTGCGGCGTTTCGGTGTCCATCGGAGCGCAGTCCCCGGACATCGCCCAGGGTGTCGACACCGCGTACGAGAAGCGGGTGCTGGGTGCGGCAGCCGTCGAGGACGACGAGCTCGACAAGCAGGGCGCCGGCGACCAGGGCCTGATGTTCGGTTACGCCTGCGACGAGACGCCCGAGCTGATGCCGCTCCCGATCTACGTGGCGCACCGGCTCTCCCGCCGGCTCTCCGAGGTCCGCAAGAACGGCACCATCCCCTACCTGCGCCCCGACGGCAAGACGCAGGTCACCATCGAGTACGACGGCGACAAGGCCGTCCGCCTCGACACGGTCGTGGTGTCCTCGCAGCACGCCTCGGACATCGACCTCGACTCGCTGCTCGCCCCCGACATCCGCGAGTTCGTCGTGGAGCACGTGCTCGCGCAGCTCATCGAGGACGGCATCAAGCTCGACACCGAGGGCTACCGCCTCCTGGTGAACCCGACCGGCCGCTTCGAGATCGGCGGCCCGATGGGCGACGCCGGCCTCACCGGCCGCAAGATCATCATCGACACCTACGGCGGCATGGCCCGCCACGGTGGCGGCGCCTTCTCGGGCAAGGACCCGTCGAAGGTCGACCGTTCGGCCGCGTACGCCATGCGCTGGGTGGCCAAGAACGTCGTCGCCGCCGGGCTCGCCGCCCGCTGCGAGGTACAGGTCGCGTACGCGATCGGCAAGGCCGAGCCGGTCGGTCTGTTCGTCGAGACCTTCGGCACCGCCGCGGTCGACACCGACAAGATCGAGCACGCCATCGGCGAGGTCTTCGACCTCCGCCCGGCCGCGATCATCCGCGACCTGAACCTGCTCCGCCCGATCTATGCGCAGACGGCGGCGTACGGCCACTTCGGCCGCGAGCTCCCCGACTTCACCTGGGAGCGCACCGACCGGGTGGACGCGCTGCGCGCCGCCGCCGGTCTCTGACCGCGCCGGTCCGCACGAGGACCCGCAGGCGTACATACGGCCGGGGCCCGGACACCGTCACCACGGTGTCCGGGCCCCGGCCGTCGCCGTGACCCCCGCACTGTCGGACCCCTCTGGTAGGAATGTGGCTGTGAGCAGCGAGGACGGGCGGGCGGACGAGCCCGGGGACGGCATGCCGGAACAGCTTGCCCTCATCCGGGAGACCGTGCGCCGGGCGAACGTGCCGCGCGCCAAGCCGCGTACCTGGCGCGGCGCGCCGCTCGCCGCCGAGCTGCCCGTCGCCCGGGTCCTGGTGAACAAGGGCGTGCTCCACCTCGACCAGTACTTCGACTACGCGGTGCCCGAGGAGCTCGACGCCGACGCACGGCCCGGAGTCCGGGTGCGGGTGCGCTTCGGCGCCGGCGGACGCCAGGTCCGGGGCGGCCGGCGCGAGGGCGGCGGGCTGATCGACGGATTCCTCGTGGAGCGGCGGGCGGAGTCGGACTACCAGGGCACGCTGGCCGCGCTCGCCTACGTCGTCTCCCCGGAGCCGGTCCTCTCGCCGGAGCTGCTGGGGCTGGCGCGCGCGGTCGCCGACCGGTACGCGGGCAGCCTCGCCGACGTGCTCCAGCTCGCGGTGCCGCCGCGCAACGGCCGCGCCGAGAGCAAGCCCTCGCCCCAGCCGCTGCCGCCGCCCCCGCCCCCCGAGCCGGGCAGCTGGGAACAGTACGCCCAGGGGCCCGGGTTCCTGCGCGCGCTCGCCGAAGGCGGCGCACCCCGGGCCGTGTGGACCGCCCTGCCCGGACCGCACTGGCCGCACGAGATCGCCCGGGCCGTCGCGGCCACTCTCTCCTCCGGACGCGGCGCACTCGTCGTCGTCCCCGACGGACGGACGGCCGGACGGGTCGACGCCGCGCTGACCGCGCTGCTCGGGCCGGGCCTGCACGCCCTGCTCACCGCGGAGTCCGGCCCGGAGAAGCGGTACCGCCAGTGGCTCGCCGTCCGGCGCGGCTCGGTGCGGGCGGTGGTCGGGACACGGGCCGCGATGTTCGCACCCGTCGCGGACCTGGGCCTCGTCGTGATCTGGGACGACGGGGACTCCAGCCACAGCGACGACAACGCCCCCTTCCCCCACGTCCGGGAAGTGCTGGAGCTCCGGGCCGCGCACGCGCGGTGCGGGTTCCTCCTCGGCGCCACCGGCTGCACGGTGGAGGCCGCCCAGCTGGTCGAGACCGGCTGGGCCCTGCCGCTGACCGCCACCCGCGACCACGTACGCCGCGCCGCCCCGATGATCCGCACCATCGGCGACGAGCAGCTCGCCCGGGACGGCGCCGCGCGCACCGCCCGGCTGCCCAGCCTGGCGTGGCAGACCGCGCGTGACGGACTGCGCGACGGCCCGGTCCTCGTACAGGTCCCGCGCCGCGGGTACGCCCCCAGGCTCGCCTGCGAGCGCTGCCGCACCCCGGCCCGCTGCCGGCACTGCGCCGGACCGCTCCAGGCCCAGGACCAGCGGGAACTCGACTGCGCCTGGTGCGGACGGCCCGAGCACGCCTGGCAGTGCGCCGCGTGCGGGGCCACCCGGCTGCGCGCGCGGATCGTCGGGGCCCGGCGGACGGCGGACGAACTCGGCCGCGCCTTCCCCAAGGTGCCGGTCCGCACCTCGGGGCGCGACCACATCCTGGACGAGGTGCCGGGCGAACCCGCCCTCGTGGTGAGCACGCCCGGCGCCGAGCCCGTCGCCCAGGGCGGTTACGCCGCGGCGCTGCTCCTCGACGGCTGGGCCATGCTCGGCCGGCCCGACCTCCGCGCGGGCGAGGAGGCGCTGCGCCGCTGGATCGCCGCCGCCTCGCTGGTCCGGGGCCAGGAGGAGGGCGGCACCGTGGTCGTGGTGGCCGAGCCGACGCTCGGCCCCGTCCAGGCCCTGGTGCGGTGGGACCCCGCCGGGTTCGCCCGCCGGGAGCTCGCCGAGCGCGCCGAACTCGGCTTTCCGCCCGTCTCCCGGATGGCCTCCGTCACGGGCACGCCCGGGGCACTCACCGCGTTCCTGGAGAGCGCGAGCCTGCCGCCGGAGGCCGAGGTCCTCGGGCCCGTACCGGTGCCCTCCGCCGGGCCGGGCCGACCGCGCAGGGCCGGGGACGCGCCGCGCGGCGAGACCTGGGAGCGGCTGCTGATCCGCGTGGTCCCCGGGCGCGGCGCCGCGCTCGCCGCCGCGCTGAAGACCGCCCAGGCCGCGCGGACCGCCCGGGGCGGTGCGGAGCCCGTACGTATCAGGATCGATCCGCCCGACATCGGCTGAGGCCGCGCGGGCCGCGCCGGTGGTGTGCCGGGGGCAGCCCTTTCGTCGCGTGGGCCCGGCTGCTCCGGCCCCGTTCCGTCGACGTTCCGGCAGCCGCTCCGTCGGCCGTTGCGTCAGCCGTTGCGCGGGCCGGGGAAGACGCCCGGACGCATCTCCCCGCGCAGCGGCGTTCCCTGCGCGGGCTGCGGGGGCATCGACCGGGCCGCGGGCACGGACGGCACCGGGGCACCCGCGCCGGGCGGGATCCCCGGTTCGGCGGAGGCCGGCGCGGAGCGCCCGGCCGTGGCCTCGGCGGTCTCCCCGGCGGGCTGCGGAGTCGTACGGCGCGCGCCGTAACGGCGGTGCACCGCCTGCTTGGTGACGCCCAGGGCCGAACCCACCGCGTCCCAGGAGAATCCCAGCGAACGGTCGAAGTCGACCGCCGCGGTGACGAGCGTCTCGACACTGTCCCGCAGCTCCTGGGCCAGACGGACCGTGGGGGCCGGGGCCCGTCCGTAGACCACGAAGCCCGCGGACGGCCCCGAGCGGCGCGGACGGTAGACGTTGCCCAGCTGCGCGGTGAGGGTGCGCAGCGCGTCCACCTGCCGCCTGACCCGCTCGATGTCCCGCACCAGGAGATGCAGACTGGCCCGCGCTTGGGCGTCGTGCGTTGCGTGGTCGGCCATGAAGAAGCCTCTCGAACCGGCGTTGAAAGGGATCGGGCCGCCGCAGCGCGGCGACTCGCTTCGGTCAATCTCCTTTGACCAACGCCCGACCCGCCCTTGTGGTCACGCTCTCCGGCCGTTTCCGCATGTGCGCCGGGCGTACGCCGCGTGTGCGCCCCCTCGGGCACGGCCCGGCCCGCCCTGGCGAGGGCCACCACCTAGACTGGTGCGTCGCTCGTCACCGTACGTCCGCCCGAGAGGCAGTCAGCCACCCATGAAGCTCGTCTTCGCAGGCACCCCCGAGGTAGCAGTCCCCGCCCTGGACGCTCTGATCGCCTCCGGCCGCCACGAGGTGGCCGCCGTGGTCACGCGTCCCGACGCACCGGCGGGCCGGGGACGCCGGCTGGTCGCCAGCCCGGTCGCCGAGCGCGCCGAGGAGGCCGGGATCGAGGTCCTCAAGCCGGCCCGCCCGCGCGACGAGGACTTCCTGGCCCGGCTGCGGGAGATCGCCCCGGACTGCTGCCCGGTCGTCGCCTACGGCGCGCTGCTGCCGAAGGCCGCCCTGGACATCCCCGCCCGCGGCTGGGTCAACCTGCACTTCTCGCTGCTCCCCGCCTGGCGCGGCGCCGCCCCCGTGCAGCACTCCGTGATGGCCGGGGACGAGGTCACCGGCGCCTCGACCTTCCTCATCGAGGAGGGCCTCGACTCGGGACCCGTCTACGGGGTCCTCACCGAAGAGGTCCGCCCGACCGACACCAGCGGCGACCTGCTGACCCGGCTCGCCTTCGCCGGATCGGGGCTGCTCGTCGCGACGATGGACGGCATCGAGGACGGCACCCTGCACGCGGTGCCCCAGCCCGCCGACGGGGTCACCCTCGCGCCGAAGATCACCGTCGAGGACGCCCAGGTGCAGTGGTCGGCGCCCGCCCTGCGGGTCGACCGGATCGTGCGCGGCTGCACCCCCGCCCCAGGCGCCTGGACGCTCTTCCGCGGCGAGCGCCTCAAGCTCGTCCAGGCAAGCCCGGTGACCGACCGCCACGACCTCGCCCCGGGCGAGATCTCGGCCACCAAGAAGAACGTGTACGTGGGCACCGGCTCGCACGCCGTCGAACTGCTCTGGGTCCAGCCCCAGGGCAAGAAGCCCATGCAGGCCGCCGACTGGGCGCGCGGCGTCCGCATCGCCCCCGGCGAGCTGCTGGGGCTGTAGCTCCGCGGTTCCGTCACCGGGCCGGAGGCGACGTAGGCTGGGCGGGTTCGCCCCCTCACCATCAGCGGAGCACCTTTCACGTGAACGACCAGCCTCGTCGCCGTCCCGCCCAGCCCCACCGCCGCCCCAAGAAGGACCCGGTGCGGTTCCTGGCCTTCGAGGCCCTGCGGGCCGTCGACGAGCGCGACGCCTACGCCAACCTCGTGCTGCCCCCGCTGCTGAAGAAGGCCCGTGCCAAGGGCGACTTCGACGGCCGCGACGCGGCGCTGGCGACGGAGCTGGTCTACGGGACGCTGCGCCGGCAGGGCACGTACGACGCGATCGTGGCGGCCTGCATCGACCGGCCGCTGCGCGAGGTCGACCCGCCGGTGCTCGACGTCCTCAACATGGGCGTGCACCAGCTGCTCGGCACCCGCATCCCCACCCACGCCGCCGTCTCCGCCAGCGTCGAGCTGGCGCGCGTGGTGCTGGGGGAGGGGCGCGCCAAGTTCGTCAACGCGGTGCTGCGCAAGGTCACCGCGAAGGACCTGGACGCCTGGCTCGACCAGGTCGCGCCGCCCTTCGACGAGGACGCCGAGGCGCACCTCGCCGTGGTCCACTCGCACCCGCGCTGGGTGGTCTCCGCCCTCTGGGACTCCCTCGGCGGCGGCCGGGCCGGCATCGAGGACCTCCTCGAAGCCGACAACGAGCGCCCCGAGGTGACGCTGGTCGCCCGCCCCGGCCGGTCCACCACCGATGAACTCGTCGAGGCCCTGGGCGAGGAGCAGTCGCTCCCCGGCCGCTGGTCGCCCTACGCCGTCCGCATGGCCGAGGGCGGCGAGCCCGGCGCGCTGGCCGCCGTACGGGACGGCCGGGCGGGTGTGCAGGACGAGGGCAGCCAGCTCGTCGCCGCCGCCCTCGCCAACGCCCCGCTGGAGGGCGACGACACCCGCTGGCTCGACGGCTGCGCCGGTCCCGGCGGCAAGGCCGCGCTGCTGGCCGCACTCGCCGCCGGGCGGGGCGCCGCCCTGCTCGCCGCCGAGAAGCAGCCGCACCGCGCCCGGCTCGTGGAGCGGGCCCTGGCCGGCAACCCCGGCCCGTACCAGGTGATCACCGCCGACGGCACCCGACCGCCGTGGCGGCCCGGCAGCTTCGACCGCATCCTCATGGACGTGCCGTGCTCCGGCCTGGGCGCGCTGCGCCGCCGCCCCGAGGCGCGCTGGCGCCGCCGGCCCGAGGACCTGGAGGGCTTCGGGCCGCTCCAGCGCGGGCTGCTGCGCGAGGCGCTGAAGGCGGTACGGGTCGGCGGGATCGTCGGGTACGCGACCTGCTCGCCCCACCTCGCCGAGACCCGGACCGTGGTGGAGGACGTACTGAAGGGGCGCGGCGGCGACCCGGTCGAGGCGGAGTGGGTGGACGCCCGCCCCCTGATGCCGGGCGTCCCCGCACTGGGCGACGGCCCCGACGTGCAGCTCTGGCCCCATCTGCACGGCACCGACGCGATGTACCTCGCGCTGCTGCGGCGTACGGGCTGACCGCCGGCCCGCCCGGGGAGCCGGTCCCGGGCGGCGCGCGTTGCCCGAACCGTGACCACCCCGTGAGGCTTTGGGGCTCCCTGTGGCGGGGAAGCGGTCCGGAGCATGGCAGGCTTGGGGCATGGCCCAGATCAACCCCAGCATCCTCTCCGCCGACTTCGCCCGCCTCGCCGATGAGGCGAAGGCGGTTCAGGGCGCCGACTGGCTCCACGTCGACGTGATGGACAACCACTTCGTGCCCAACCTGACCCTCGGTGTGCCCATCGTGGAGTCGCTGAGCCGGGCCACCGGCACCCCGCTCGACTGCCATCTCATGATCGAGAACCCGGACCGCTGGGCGCCGCAGTACGTGGAGGCGGGTGCGGGCTCCGTCACCTTCCACGTGGAGGCGGCGGCGGCCCCGGTCCGGCTGGCGCGGGAGATCCGGGCCAAGGGCGCCCGGGCGTCGATGGCGCTCAAGCCGGCGACGCCCATCGAGCCGTACGAGGACCTGCTCCCCGAGCTCGACATGCTGCTCATCATGACGGTGGAACCGGGCTTCGGCGGGCAGGCGTTCCTCGACATCATGCTGCCGAAGATCCGCCGCACCCGGGACCTGATCTCCAAGCACGGGCTCGACCTGTGGCTGCAGATCGACGGCGGGGTCTCCGAGGAGACCATCGAGCGCTGTGCCGAGGCGGGCGCCGACGTCTTCGTCGCGGGTTCGGCGGTGTACGGGGCGTCCGACCCGGCCGGGGCGGTGCGCGCGCTGCGGGCGAAGGCGGAGGCGGCGACGGCCGCAGCGCCCTGGGCATGCGGCCACTGAGCCAAGGGCAGATGAACGAGGCCCGACGCGGCCGATCAAGTTCGCCGGATCTGACAGGATGAACGGCGTAGCGGGCATGTGAACAGCAGTGAGGAGATCGCGGTGTCTGGCATCTCGGCGGGTCGGTCAGCCATGCGGATGGGCCCCGCGGAGCTCGTGCAGGCGGCGGCCATGGCTCGACGGTTCTATCTGGAGGGCAAGTCCAAGATCCAGATCGCCGAGGAGTTCGGCGTCAGCCGCTTCAAGGTGGCCCGGGTCCTGGAGACGGCGCTCGAGCGTGATCTCGTACGCATCGAGATCCGGGTGCCGGCCGAGCTGGACGCGGAGCGTTCCGACGCGCTGCGGTCCCGGTACGGGCTGCGCCACGCGGTCGTCGTGGAGTCTCCGGCGGACGAGCAGGACGACGCCCCCGACCCGGAGAACCTGGGCGAGGTCGCGGCCGATCTGCTCGGCGAGCTGGTGACCGAGGGCGATGTCCTCGGCCTGGCCTGGGGCCGGTCCACCATCCACATGGCGGCGGCGCTCGACCAGCTGCCGCCGTGCACGGTCGTCCAGCTGACCGGCGTCTACGACGCGGGCACGGCCGAGCGCGGGTCCGTGGAAGCGGTCCGCAGGGCCGCACAGGTCTCCGGCGGCGAGGCGCACCCCATCTACGCCCCGATGCTGCTGCCGGACCCGGCCACCGCGGCCGCGCTCCGCAACCAGACGGGGATCGCGCGCGCCTTCGACTACTTCGACAAGGTCACCGTCGCCGCGGTCTCCATCGGCTCCTGGGAGCCGGGCATCTCCACCGTCCACGACATGCTCTCGGACGACGAGCGCTCCCACTACGCCTCCCTCGGCGTCGCGGCCGAGATGTCCGCCCACCTCTTCGACGCCGAAGGGCGCCGGGTCGGCCGTGATCTGGGCGAGCGCTGCATCACCGTGGAGGCCGACCGGCTGCGCCGCATTCCCGAGGTCGTCGCCATCGCGGGCGGCCAGCGCAAGGCGGCGGCGATCGGCGCGGTGCTCCGCTCCGGCCTGGTGACCAGCCTGGTGACGGACACGGCGGCCGCCGAGTACCTGCTGACGGAGTCCGCCGCCGGAATCCGGCCCGCCCTGGAGCGGGCCGACCCGGACGGCCACTGACGGACCTCCCGCACTGCTCCCGCACGGCGGAGACCTTCCCGCACGGCGGAGACCTCCCCGCACGCCAGGAGGCCGGCACCCCGCGACGGGGTGCCGGCCTCCAGGCGTGTGCGGAGCCGAAGCGTTCTCAGCCGCGCGCGTGGCCCGCGTGGTCGGCCGCGATGCCGAGCACGGCCTCCTCCAGGTACTGCCCGGGCTCCTCGTACTGGCTGACGTCGGCGGGGTTGTACCGGGGTGTCTGCCGCGACCAGTCGAGGTTGCCGCGCATCCAGCTGCGCATGCCGTCCAGATAGGGCACGAGCAGGCCGGTCAACTGCGGGTGCAGCTCCAGGAGTTCGTCCTCCGCCGTCAGGAACCTCTCCGTCTCCGTCGCTATCCGGTCCGCGACCAGGTCGAGCGCCTCCTGCTCACCCAGCCCGCGGTGGTGGCGGACGAGGTGGACGAGGTTGTGGATCTCGCCGAGCACCTGCTCCTTCTCGTAGGAGTAGACGTCGTTGGCCCAGCAGACCACGTTGCACGAGGCCTCGAGCGCGGTGATGAACCGGGGGTCGTTGTGGATCGACTCGGGCGCCTCTATCCCGGCGACGATCTCTATGAGGTCCATGCAGACGTGGATCGCCCCGGTGTGACGCCGCTTGGCGATGTACGTCTCCTCGGACGGGACGACGTCGTCCGCGCGGTTCCCGGCCTCCCAGGTGGTGGCCGTGGTGAGGTAGGCGACCAGGTGGAAGGTGAAGCGGGTGCGCCAGTGCGGGGCCACGCCCGGAGTCGTGCGTTCCCACAGGTCGGCCAGGGCCACGACGGCCCTGGGCAGCTCCTCGCCCGGCTCCGTGTCCGGGGCCGTGCCGTCCACGACGGCGCGCATCCTGGCCACGACGTCCCGTACCCGCTCCGGGTCGCGGCCGAGGTGGCCGTCGTCGAGCTGGTCGTCGACGAGAAACAGCCAGACGAACCAGTCGGCCACCAGGGCCAGCCGCTCGGCGTCCGCCGTGGGGTGGACCATGCCGACGAACGCGGCGAAGTCGGCTTGTTCGAATCGCTCGCGCGCGGACTCGCGGTGCACCAGCCCGGTGCTGCGCGTCCAGGTGTCGAGGTGCTTTCGGACGTGCCCGACGTGCGGATTCGTGCGCTGGGGGAACGGGCAGTAAATGTCCGGCAGTTCACTATCCACGGGCGGATCCGGGTCCTCTCCGGTCATTCGCGTGACGGGCGGCCTGGGACGTTCCCTCTCGTGTCCCGGGTGCCCCCAAGACCTGCGGGTGGTGAAACTACCTGACTGCTTATCACCTGGTCCAGCCTGGGAGATCGCCATGTATTCGAATTAAGTTCGATTGATCGGGGGTGGTGTGTACGCGTCATCGGATCGGGGTAGGTTCCGCCGGTCGGGGTATGCTCCCGGGCACCACCGCCGTGGGCTCTTGGAGGAATCTACGAGCGCCGGTGGCCATTGCTGTGCCTTTTCCGGGGCGACCTGCGGCGATTCCCGTGGAAGCATGGGTGTCATGCGTTTTCTCGAACCTGGCACCGGCCGCTACTCAGACACCCCCTCCGTCCCGTACGACCTCACGTACGACGACGTCTTCATGGTTCCGGGGCGTTCGGCGGTCGGATCGCGCCAAGGAGTGGATCTTTCCGCGCCCGACGGCACCGGGACGACCATCCCGCTGGTGGTGGCCAACATGACCGCCATCGCCGGGCGGCGGATGGCCGAAACCGTCGCCCGTCGCGGCGGCCTCGTCGTCATCCCGCAGGACATCCCGATCGAGGTCGTCACCGAGGTCATCTCCTGGGTCAAGACGCGCCACCTCGTCCTCGACACCCCGATCGTGCTGGCCCCCGGCCAGACCGTCGCGGACGCCCTCTCGCTGCTGCCCAAGCGCGCCCACGGCGCGGGTGTCGTGGTGGACGAGGACGGCAAGCCGGTCGGCGTCGTCACCGACCACGACCTGACCGGTGTGGACCGCTTCACGCAGCTCTCCGAGGTCATGTCCAGGGACCTGGTCGTACTGGACGCGGACATCGACCCCCGCGAGGCCTTCAACCGGCTCGACACGGCCAACCGCAAGCTCGCCCCCGCCGTCGACGCGGAGGGCCGGCTCGTCGGCATCCTCACCCGCAAGGCCGCGCTCCGCGCCACCCTGTACACCCCCGCCACCGACGCCGAGGGCAAGCTGCGCATCGCCGCCGCCGTCGGCATCAACGGAGACGTCGCGGGCAAGGCCAAGCAGCTCCTGGACGCCGGGGTGGACACCCTCGTCGTGGACACCGCCCACGGCCACCAGGAATCCATGATCAACGCGGTGCGCGCGGTCCGCGCCCTCGACCCGAAGGTCCCGATCGTCGCGGGCAACATCGTCGCCGCCGAGGGCGTGCGCGATCTCATCGAGGCGGGCGCGGACATCATCAAGGTCGGCGTCGGCCCCGGCGCCATGTGCACCACGCGGATGATGACCGGCGTGGGCCGCCCGCAGTTCTCCGCGGTGCTGGAGTGCGCCGCCGAGGCGAAGAAGTACGGCAAGCACGTCTGGGCGGACGGCGGCGTCCGCCACCCGCGCGACGTGGCCATGGCCCTCGCGGCCGGCGCGTCCAACGTGATGATCGGCTCCTGGTTCGCCGGCACGTACGAGTCGCCCGGAGACCTCCAGCAGTCGGCCGACGGCCGCTACTACAAGGAGTCGTTCGGCATGGCCTCGGCCCGCGCGGTGAAGAACCGCACGTCCGACGAGTCGTCCTACGACCGCGCCCGCAAGGCGCTCTTCGAGGAGGGCATCTCCACCTCGCGGATGTTCCTCGACCCGTCGCGCCCCGGCGTCGAAGACCTGATCGACTCGATCATCGCGGGCGTCCGCTCGTCCTGCACCTACGCCGGTGCGGCCTCCCTGGAGGAGTTCGCCGCGAAGGCGGTCGTGGGCGTGCAGAGCGCCGCCGGATACGCGGAGGGCAAGCCCCTCCACGCCAGCTGGAGTTGATCCGGCCGGTCGCTTCGACCTGAGCAACTCCTGTGCCCCCCGCGGCGATCGACCGCGGGGGGCACAGTCGTCCCCGCGTTGTCCGGTCGCGGTCCGCACAGTCGTTCCCGCGTTGTCCGGTCGCGGTCAGCGCAGTCGTTCCCGCGTTGTCCGGTCGAGGTCCGTCGTCGGCCGGTCTGTTGCTTCAACTCCGTGGTGGCGTAAGTAATATGAGTCCCGTTCAGTCACCCGCCCACTCTGCGGTAAGGGATCTCATGTCCTTCTTCACTGACCTGGCCCATCAGTACATCGACGGCGAGTGGCGGCCCGGCAAGGGCTCCTGGGACATCATCGACTTCAACCCGTTCGACGGGGAGAAGCTCGCTTCCATCCCGGTCGCCACGGCCGATGAGGTGGACCAGGCCTACCGCGCCGCCGAGCGTGCCCAGCGGACGTGGGCCGAGACCAACGCGTACACCCGGCGCGGGGTCCTGGAGAAGGCGCTGCGGATCGTGGAGGAGCGCGAGCCCGAGATCGGTGACGCGATCGTCGCCGAGCTCGGCGGCACCCGCCTCAAGGCCGCCTTCGAGCTCCACCTCGCCAAGGAGTTCCTCCGCGAGTCCGTCCAGATCGCGCTGCGCCCCACCGGCCAGCTGCTGCCCTCGCCGGTCGAGGGCAAGGAGAACCGCGTCTACCGGGAGCCGGTCGGCGTGGTGGGCGTCATCAGCCCGTTCAACTTCCCCTTCCTGCTCTCCCTGAAGTCGGTCGCCCCGGCGCTCGCCCTCGGCAACGCGGTCGTCCTCAAGCCCCACCAGAACACCCCGATCGTCGGCGGCACGCTCATCGCCAAGATCTTCGAGGACGCGGGTCTCCCCGCCGGCCTGCTGAACGTCGTCGTCACCGACATCGCCGAGATCGGCGACGCCCTGCTGGAGCACCCGGTCCCGCAGGTGATCTCCTTCACCGGCTCGGACAAGGTCGGCCGGCACGTGGCGACCGTCGGCGCCGCCCACCTCAAGCGGGTCGTCCTGGAGCTCGGTGGCAACAGCGCGCTCATCGTCCTGGACGACGCCGACATCGACTACGCCGTCGACGCCGCGGTCTTCAGCCGCTTCGTCCACCAGGGCCAGGTCTGCATGGCCGCCAACCGCATCCTGGTCGACCGTTCCGTCGAGGCCGAGTTCACCGAGAAGTTCGTCGCCAAGGTCGCCTCCCTGACCGTCGGCGACCCGGCCGACCCGGCCACCCAGATCGGCCCGCTGATCAACTCCACGCAGGCCGAGGCCGTCACCAAGCTGGTCGAGCAGACCGTCGCCGGCGGCGCCACCGCGCTGCTGCGGGGCTCCACGGACGGCAACCTGGTCGGCCCGTCCGTGCTCACCGGCCTCTCCGCCGACTCGCCCGTGCTCCAGCAGGAGATCTTCGGCCCGGTCGCGCTGATCGTGCCCTTCGACGGCGAGGACGAGGCCGTGCGGATCGCCAACGACACCCCGTACGGCCTGAGCGGCGCCGTGCACACCGGGGACATCGAGCGCGGAGTGCGCGTCGGGCAGCGCATCCACACCGGCATGATCCACATCAACGACGGCACCGTGAACGACGAGCCCATCGTCCCGTTCGGCGGCGTGAAGAACTCGGGCCTCGGCCGCCTCAACGGCGAGTCGACGATCGACTCCTTCACCACCCAGAAGTGGATCTCGATCCAGCGGGGCCGCACGCAGTTCCCCTTCTGACCGTTTCGCGGGATCGGCTCGAGAGACCCCGGGGACGCCCGTGGTCTACTGCGGGGGCGGCAACCGCCGCCCCCGCCGCAGCCCCTCGCAGAGAAGTGAACCGCCCGACGTGCGCCTGAACGACCTCGACGAACGCATCGTCCACGCCCTCGCCGAAGACGCCCGACGCTCCTACGCCGACATCGGCGCCCTCGTCGGCCTGTCCGCACCCGCCGTGAAGCGCCGTGTCGACCGGCTCCGCGACCAGGGGGCCATCACGGCGTTCACGGTGCGGGTCGATCCCTCCGCGCTGGGCTGGGAGACCGAGGGGTTCATCGAGATCTTCTGCAGCCGCAACACCTCTCCCGAAGCGATCAGGAGCGGGCTCTCGCGCTACCCCGAGATCGCGTCCGCCTCCACCGTCACCGGCGAGGCGGACGCCGTCGTCCAGGTCTTCGCGGCGGACATGCGCCACTTCGAGCAGGTACTCGAACGCATCGCGAGCGAGCCCTACGTGGAGCGGACGAAATCGGTCCTGGTGCTCTCCCCGCTGGTCCGCCGGTACGTGTCCGGCCCGCCCGCCGAGTGAGACCCGGCCCCTCCTGCGGGCCGACTGACGCGGGCCAGGTCCGTACCGGCCCCCGGCTGAGACCTGGATCACCTTCCTGACCTGCGACGACGTCGCACGCAACGAATCGCCGCGCAAGGGCTTGTGGACGCAACGGATCGACGGTCGGTGCGCAACGCTCGCGCCTTGTCGGGGGTGTGCGCGAAACGTACCTTCGGATACGTCCCCCGCCGCCCCGCCCGAGGTCAGCCATGCCGTCGTTGCGTACCGCCCTGTTCCAGAGCTCCGGCACCCCCGGAGACGTGACGGCGAATCTCGAAGCCCTCGACGCGGCCACCGCACGCGCCGCCGCCGACGGGGCCCGGCTGCTGGTGACCTCCGAGCTGTACCTCACCGGCTACGCCCTCGGCGACGCCGTGCCCCGCCTGGCCGAACCCGCCGACGGCCCCGGCGCCCGGGCCGTCGCCGCCCTCGCCGCCCGGCACGGGATCGCCGTCCTGTACGGCTACCCGGAGCGCGCGGGAGAGCTGATCCACAACGCCACCCAGCTCATCGGCCCCGACGGCAGGCCCCTCGCCCACTACCGCAAGACCCACCTCTTCGGCGCGTACGAGCACACCTGGTTCACCCCCGGGGAGCGGGCCGTCGTCCAGGCCGAACTCGACGGCCTCCGTGTCGGGTTGCTGGTCTGCTACGACGTCGAGTTCCCGGAGAACGTACGGGCCCACGCCCTCGGCGGCACCGACCTGCTGCTCGTGCCCACCGCGCAGATGCACCCCTTCCAGTTCGTCGCGGAGGCCGTCGTGCCGGTGCGCGCCTTCGAGAGCCAGATGTACATCGCCTATGTCAACAGGACCGGCGCGGAAGGCGGGTTCGAGTTCGTCGGGCTGAGCTGCCTGGCCGGCCCCGACGGCGCGGTGCGCACCCGGGCCGGACGCGGCGAGGAGCTCGTGACCGGCGACGTGGACCCCGCCCTGCTCGCCGCCTCGCGCGCCGACAACCCGTACCTCACCGACCGTCGCCCGGAGCTGTACGGCCCGCTCGCCCGCCCCGTGTGAGGGCCTGCTCCGCGCGGGGGCCCGTCCCGCGCAAAGGGCCCTCCCGCCCCTTCGTCTCTCCCGCTCGTCCCCGCTAGGAGTCCGTACCCCATGACGTCCACGGTGCCCAACGCCGTCCCGCACGCCGACACCGCTCCGCCGATCACCATGTTCGGCCCGGACTTCCCGTACGCGTACGACGACTTCCTCGCCCACCCCGCGGGACTCGGCCAGATCCCCGCCACCGAGCACGGGCAGGAGGTCGCGGTCATCGGCGGCGGCCTCTCCGGCATCATCACCGCCTACGAGCTGATGAAGATGGGCCTGCGCCCCGTCCTCTACGAGGCCGACCGGATCGGCGGCCGGCTGCGCACCGTGGGCTTCGACGGCTGCGACCCGTCGCTCACCGCCGAGATGGGCGCGATGCGGTTCCCGCCCTCCTCCACCGCGCTCCAGCACTACATCGACCTGGCCGGCCTGGAGACCCGGCCGTTCCCCAACCCGCTCTCCCCGACGACCCCCTCGACCGTCGTGGATCTCAAGGGCGAGTCGCACTACGCGCGCACCATCGACGACCTGCCCCAGGTCTACCGCGACGTGATGGACGCCTGGAACACCTGCCTGGAGGAGGGCGCCGACTTCTCCGACATGAACCGGGCCCTGCGCGAACGGGACGTGCCGCGCATCCGCCAGATCTGGGCCCGGCTGGTCGAACAGCTCGACAACCAGACCTTCTACGGCTTCCTGTGCGCCTCGGACGCCTTCAAGTCCTTCCGCCACCGCGAGATCTTCGGCCAGGTCGGCTTCGGCACCGGGGGCTGGGACACCGACTTCCCCAACTCCATCCTGGAGATCCTGCGGGTCGTCTACACCGAGGCCGACGACCACCACCGGGGGATCGTCGGAGGCAGCCAGCAGCTGCCGTCGCGCCTGTGGGACCGCGAACCGGTGAAGATGGTCCACTGGCCACTCGGCACCTCGCTCTCCTCCCTGCACGGCGGCGCCCCCCGGCCCGCCGTCACCCGGCTCGACCGCACCGCGGGCAACCGTGTCACGGTCACCGACGCGGACGGCGACATCCGCACCTATCGCGCCGTCGTCTTCACCGGGCAGTCCTGGCTGCTGCTCTCCAAGATCGCCTGCGACGACGAGCTCTTCCCCATCGACCACTGGACGGCGATGGAGCGCACCCACTACATGGAGTCGTCCAAGCTGTTCGTCCCGGTCGACCGCCCGTTCTGGCTGGACAAGGACGAGACCACCGGCCGCGACACCATGTCGATGACGCTGACCGACCGGATGACCCGGGGCACGTACCTGCTGGACGACGGGCCCGGCAGGCCGGCCGTCATCTGCCTCTCGTACACCTGGTGCGACGACAGCCTGAAGTGGCTGCCGCTCTCCCCGAACGAGCGCATGGACGTCATGCTGAAGTCGCTCGGCGAGATCTACCCGAACGTCGACATCCGCAAGCACGTCATCGGCAACCCGGTGACCGTCTCCTGGGAGAACGAGCCCTATTTCATGGGTGCGTTCAAGGCGAACCTGCCCGGCCACTACCGCTACCAGCGGCGGCTGTTCACCCACTTCATGCAGGACCGGCTGCCCGCCGACAAGCGGGGGATCTTCCTGGCCGGCGACGACATCTCCTGGACGGCCGGCTGGGCGGAGGGCGCGGTGCAGACCGCGCTGAACGCCGTCTGGGGCGTGATGACCCAGTTCGGCGGCTCCACCGACCCGGCCAACCCGGGTCCCGGCGACCTCTTCGACGAGATCGCCCCGGTGGAACTGCCGGAGGACTGAGTCCCGTACCCGCCTCCTGGAGCGGCCCCGACCGGGCCGGACCGGGCGGCGGGTACGGGCCGCGGTTCAGGGCGGCTGCCGCCCGTCCGGGCAGTCCTCAGCGGCAGTCCTCAGCGGCAGTCCTCAGCGGCAGGGCGTCAGCAGGAAGCGGCCCACCAGGCCGGCCGTCGCGTCCGTGCGCCGGCTGAACTCCTCGGCGAGCGGCGGGACCGCCCGCAGCCCCCAGAGCACCTTCGCCGTCGACCAGGCGCCGTCCCGGGCCCGCTGGAGGCTCCAGGACGTCAGCAGATGGGTCAGCGGGTCGGCGATCTCCAGCAGATCCGGTCCGGGCATCAGCTCCTCCCGGACGCGCTCCTCCAGAGTGACGAGGAGGTCGCCCACGCGCTCGAACTCATCCTCCAGGTCCGGCGGGGCGCAGCCGAGCGTACGGCAGGTGTCCACCACCGCCAGTGCGAGGTCGTGGCCGATGTGCGCGTTGATGCCCGCCAGGGCGAACTGAATCGGGCGTACGCCCGGATGGCGCCGGAACTGGAGGAGAGGGCGCCAGCACTCCGGCGCGAGGCCGCCCCGCTCGGCGGTGCCGATCGCGGTCAGGTAATGCCCGGCGAACCGGACGTCCAGCACCGAGGTGGCCGCGCGGCCGGGGAGGCCGCCCGCGTCGAGCTCCCCGCCGATGGCCTCGGTGACCGCCAGGTACACGGCGTTGAAGACCCCTACGCCGTCCCCCTCGGGGCACAGCGCCCCCAGGGCGCGCATGCGTCCGATCACGTCCGCGATGCTGGTGGGTGCCGTCTCCGCGGCCGGGGCCGGGCCGGGCGGTGCCTTGTCCGCGATCTGCTCCAACTGCGCCATGGCAGCAGCGTCCCAGCCGTACTCCCGACGCGGCGCCGACCGGGCCGGAGTTCATCGGATCGGACGAACCCCGGTGCCCCGGAAGGACGGTGTGGAGTGCCGGACCGCGTCCGCGAAGTCCCGGAGCCCACAGGGAGGTTCCCCGGGCAGGGCCGGGGCCGCCGCGCGTACGGAACGCCGTGCCGGCCGCCTTGCCCCACGGGTGCGGGCGGCCCGCGCCGAGACCGCCCGTCGGGGTTCCTCCGACGCACCGTCAGGAGGGGGTTTCCGCAGGCCGGTCACTCGTATGCGAGGATGAACGTTTTGGCGACTCGGCCGAATTTGGGCTACAAAGGTACTTTTCCGGTCATGGTTCCGCGGGGTGCGTTCGTGCTGCCCCGACCGGGAACGCCGGCGGGCGAAGGGCGTGCGGCACTGCCCGCGCCGGTGCCTCTCCGGAGGTGTGACACGAGCTGAGGGGTGATCATGGCGGGCTTCGGCTGGAAGCTGCACGGTGACGGGAAGCATCTGCTGCCGGGGGAGGTCGTCAAGCCCGGCGAGCGGCTGACCTGGGGCAGGACCGTCGGGCTCGGAGCCCAGCACGTGGTCTCCATGATCGGCGCGTGCTTCGTCGCGCCGGTTCTGATGGGCCTGGACGCCAACCTCGCCGTCATGGCGTCCGGCGTCGCCACCATCCTGTTCCTGCTCGTCACGCGGGGCCGCATCCCCAGCTACCTGGGGAGCAGCCTGTCGTTCGTCGGCGTCGCCGCCGTGATCGCGACGCAGGGCGGAGACGCCTCGACCCTCACCGGCGCGCTGCTGGTCGTCGGAGCCGTGCTCTTCCTCTGCGGAGCGGTGGTACGGGCACTCGGCGCGCGGATCATCCACATGGTGCTGCCGCCGGTGGTCACCGGCGCGGTCGTCATGCTCATCGGTTTCAACCTCGCCCCGGTGACGGCCGGCACCTACTGGCCGCAGGACCAGTGGGCCGCGCTGGCCACCATGGCCTTCACCGGGTTCGCCCTGGTCGTCCTGCGCGGCTTCTGGTCCCGCATCGCGATCTTCCTCGGGCTGGCCTTCGGCTACCTCCTCTCCTGGGTCCTCGACCGGGTCTTCGGCCGCATCCACTCCCCGGCCGGCGGCACCGAGGCCGTGGACCACTGGCGCCTCGACCTGTCCGGGGTCGGCCACGCTAGCTGGGTCGGCCTGCCGGACTTCCACGCCCCGAGCTTCTCCGGATCGGCGGTCCTCGTCGCCCTGCCCGTGGTCATCGCCCTCATCGCGGAGAACGCGGGACACGTCAAGGCCGTCGGTGAGATGACCGGCGACCCGCTGGACGACCAGCTCGGCACGGCGATCATGGCGGACGGCGCGGCCACCATGGTCGCGACCTCCGTGGGCGGTCCCGCGACCACCACGTACGCGGAGAACATCGGGGTGATGGCCGCCACCCGCGTCTACTCCACCGCCGCCTACTGGTGCGCGGCCGGGTTCGCGATCCTCTTCGGGCTCTGCCCCAAGTTCGGCGCCTTCGTCGCGGCGATCCCCGGCGGGGTCCTCGGCGGCATCACCGTCATCCTCTACGGCATGATCGGCCTGCTGGGCGCCCAGATCTGGGTCCGCTCCGGCGTCGACCTCGCCAACCCGCTGCACCTCGTGCCGGTGGCGGCCGGCGTCATCATCGGCATCGGCAACGTCAGCCTGACCTTCACCGACAACTTCGAGTTGAGCGGCATCGCCCTGGGGACCCTGGTCGTGGTCCTCGGGTACCACGCCCTGCGGGCCCTGGCGCCGGCCCACATGACCGGCGAACCGCCCCTGCGGGAGCCGGAGAACCCGGGGTACGACCGGGGTGAGCCCGGGTGAACACACGTCATCGCGCGGGCCGGCTCACCGGGCTCACCTGAGACGGATCGGGTCCCGCGGATGTGTCCGGAGCACTGCGGGCGGGCTCGCACCGGGCGATGACGGGCCCACCACGAGAAGAGGGGCGCGGCCATGAAGGACGCGAGCGGATCGCCGGCCACCGGGCGGCCCGCGCCCGCCGTCAGGATGGACCGGGCGCAGGTCCTCGCCCACCGCTTCGCCGCCCACGGACTCGACCGCTCCTCCGGTACGCCGGACCTCGGCGAGCTGGGTGTGCTCGGCGTGCAGGACACCCCGGCCGGTTCGGCGCGGCTCGCGCTCGCCGCGCGCGGGGTCCCGCCCGAAGGGCTGGAGCGGGTCTGGACGTTCCGTGGCGCCCCGCACCTGCACCGGCCGGACGCCCTCCCCGCGCTGGCCGAGGCGCTCTGGCCGCTGGACGACGCCGACGCCGGGGCCCGTATCCGTACGACGGTCATCAAGGAGGGTGCGAAGCTCGGGCTGCGCGCCTTCCGGACCACCGCCGAGGCGTTCAGGTCGGTGGTGACCGTGCCGAAGCCCAAGGGGGTGGTCAGCACGGAGGTGAGCGCGCTGGTGGACCCCTCGCTCACCTTCGACTGCGCCACCTGCGGGGCCCGGCACATCTCCGGCCTCCTCTTCCAGCAGGCCGGCCTCTTCGGAGCGGTACGCGTCACCTCCGGGGGCGGTACGACGCTCTCGCCGCTGGAGCCGGGGTTCGCGCTCCCGGAGACCGCGCACGGTACCGACGCCCTGGTCCGTGCCTATCTGCACCTGCACGGTCCGGCCGGCCCCGCCGAGGCCGCGAAGTACCTCGGTGTGCGCACCCCGGTCGTCCGGGCGGTCTGGCCCGGAGGCCTGGTGGAGGTGGAGGTGACCGGCGAGGGGGCCGGAGGGCGTACGGCCTGGCTCGCCGGCCCGGACGCCGGGACGCCCGCGCCGGATCCCGGGAACACGGTACGGCTGCTGCCGCCCGGCGACCCGTTCCTCCAGGGCCGCGACCGGGAGCTCCTGGTCCCCGACGAGGCCCGCCGCAAGGAGATCTGGCGGGCGATCGGCGGGGTGGGCGTGCTGCTGGTGGGCGCCGAACCCGCCGGTACCTGGCGGGCCAGGGCAGCCGGGCGCGCGGTCGGGATCACCGTCACCCCGTTCGGCCCGCTCGCCGCCCCGGTCCGCCGGGCCCTGGAGGAGGAGGCCGCGGCGGTGGCCGCGGCGCGGGGCGCCGACGAGGCCCGCCTGCACCTCGCCTGACGTACCCCGTGGTCAGCCGGCCGTTCAGCCCTCGGACGGGCTCTTCGCCACCGCGCCGGCCGGCGCGGGGACCCCGTCGGCGACCTTGCGCTCGGCGCCCCGCAGGACCCCGGCTCCGAGCACCAGGCCGAAGGCGAGCACCGTCACCAGGCCGAACGAGACGACCAGCGAGGTCGCCTCCGCGAGCGAACCGATCGCGGACGGTGCGACCAGCCCGGAGGTGTAGGTGATGGTGGCGACACCGGCGATGGCCTGACTCGGGTTCGGACCGCTGCGCCCGGCCGCCGCGAAGGCCAGCGGCACGACGACCGCCACCCCGAGGCCGATCAGCCCGAAGCCGCACAGGACACCCACGGCGCCGCCGGGGGAGAAGACCACCAGGACCCCGCCCACCGTGGCGAGCACCCCGCCGGCCCGTACCGAACGGACGGCTCCGAACCGGTCCACGATGCGGTCCCCGGCGATGCGCGCCACCGTCATCGTCAGCGCGAACGCCGTGGTGGAGGCCGCCGCGAGCCCCGCCGACGTGTCGATGACGTCCCGCAGGTAGACGGCCGACCAGTCCATGCTGGCGCCCTCGGCGAAGACGGCGCAGAATCCGATCGCGCCGATCACCAGCGCCGACCGGGGCGGCAGGGTGAAGCGCGGCGGCGGCTCCTCGTCCGGCTCACTGCGCAGGTCCAGTACGCCCTGGCAGGCGACGAGGCCCAGCACGGTCAGGGCGAGCGCGGCCAGGGTGTGGTGGAGGCGCGCGTCGGCGCCGACGTGGGCCGCCACCGTGCCCGCCGCCGAGCCGATCAGGGCGCCGGCGCTCCACATGCCGTGCAGGCCGGACATGATCGACCGGTTCAGGCGGTTCTCCACCTCCACGCCCAGCGCGTTCATGGCCACGTCGGACATGCCGGCCGACGCGCCGTAGACGAAGAGGGCCGCGCAGAGCGTCACCAGGTTGGGGGAGAGCGCGGGCAGGATCAGCGCCAGCGTCCACAGGGCGAGCAGCCCGCGCAGGGCGTTCCGGGCGCCGAACCGGTGGCTGATCCGGCCGGCCAGCGGCATCGCCAGCGAGGCGCCGATCGCCGGAAAGGCCAGGGCTAGGCCCAGCTGTCCCGCGCTGGCTCCGGCGTGGTCCTGGATCCAGGGGACCCGGGTGGCGAAGCTGCCGGTGACCGCGCCGTGCACGGTGAACACCGCGGCGATCGCGTATCTGGCGCGTTTCACCTGCGCGGTGCCGAAGGCTGTGGTGGTCGAGTCCGATGACATCGCGAGGTTCCCTCCCCATTGGCGCCCGCAGAGCGGCCGGTGCTCCTGTGCCAGGATCGAGCGGTAAACTATCAGGAACCTTGCCTGATAAAAAGCCCGCGTCCGCGTGCACCGAGGTGATCTGGAAGGATTCCGGCATGCCCGCCTCACCGAGCACCGCCCGGGCCATCAACGACCGGCTCGCCCTGCGTCTCCTCCAGCAGGACGGCCCCTTGACGGCCACCCAGCTCAAGTCGTCGACCGGGCTCTCCCGTCCGACCGTCGCCGACCTGGTCGAACGGCTGCAGGAAGCCGGTCTCATCGAGGTCGTCGGCGAAGCCGGCGCCGAACGCCGGGGCCCGAACGCCCGGTTGTACGGGATCGTCGCGGACCGCGCCCACCTCGCGGCGCTCGACGTCCGCACCGGCAGTGTCTCCGTGATCGTCGCCGACCTGCTCGGCAGGACGCTCGCCGAGGCCAGCGTGCCCATCGGCAGTGACACCGGCACCGGGCCCGCCGTCGAGCGGGCCGTCGCCCTGCTGGAACGCACCGCCCGCGCGGCGGGCGACGCCCCGCTGCACAGCGTCGGCATCGGGGCCCCCGGGCTGATCGACCCCGCCACCGGCGAACTCCGGGTCACCATCGGGCTGCCCGCCTGGCACCGGGAGCTGGTGACCTCCCTCCAGCGGAGGCTGCCCGCCAGGGTCCTCGTGGAGAACGAGACCAACCTCGCCGCCGTCGCCGAACACCGCGTCGGAGCCGCCCGCGACCGGCCGACCTTCGCCCTCTTCTGGCTCGGCCACGCCGTCGGCGCCGCGCTCATGCTCGACGGTGCCCTGCGCCGGGGGGCCTCCGGCGGCGCGGGGGAGATCGGCTTCATGCCCGTCCCCGGCGCGGTCGGCACGCTCTCGGCCGCCACCTGCGAAGGCGGGTTCCACTCGCTCGTGGGCTCGGAGGCCATCTGCGCCCTCGCCGCCTCCCGCGGCATGGAGCCCCCGGGGCCCCGCCCCGACGAGGACGGCACTGAAGGCGCGGACGGCACGGAACCGCGGTGCGCGGCGTCCGGCCCCGAGCAGGGGTACGCCGCCGCCGCGTACGTCCGGAACGCGCTCGCCGGAGCGGCGGGCGGCGAGGCGTTCCTCGGCGACCTCGCCCACCGGATCGCCCTCGGCGCGGCCACCGTCGTCTCGGTCCTCGACCCCGGCTGCCTGGTGCTCGCCGGCGAGGTGGGCCACGCCGGGGGCGCCGGACTCGCGGCCCTCGTCGAGCAGCGGCTGGCCTTGTTGTCACCGCTGCGCACCGAGGTCCGGGCGGGCGAACTGGGCGGCACGGCGATCCTGCGCGGCGCGCTCTTCACCGCCCGGGAAGCGGCCCAGGACGCGCTCTTCGCCCCGGCGGGCTCCTGACCCGCGCTGCCCGGCGGCGCTCCGGCGCGGCGCGTACCGGACCCCGTGTCCCCGAAGCACCCCGTACCGGACGGCCGTGCTCCTCACGGAACGTGCACTGTGAGCCACCGCACAGCTACCCCCCTGATGGCCGGACGCAAGTCGTGGCAGACTGTTGGGGTACCAGCAGCAGCGCACTCCGGGGTCGGTGTAATTCCGAACCGGCGGTTATAGTCCGCGACCCGTCCGCATCCAGCGGCCGGTTGACCAGGTGAGATTCCTGGACCGACGGTGAAAGTCCGGATGGGAGGCAGTGCGCGGCGGTCCGTCATCGGGTACGCCGCCGTGGGCGGACGCGTGTTCCGGAGCACTCCGGGCAACGCGTTCGGTCTTCGCGGTCCAGGCGCCATCCCCGTTGCGTACCGCTTCATCTGTCGTCATCGACAGGCCCCGGAGTCCGTGCCCGAAGAGGCAGGAGGACCCGGTGGCAACCGCAGCCGACACCACCGCCATGCGCCGAGCGATCGAGCTCGCCGCACGCGGCCTCGGCTCCACCAGCCCCAACCCGGTCGTCGGATGCGTGATCACCGACGCCACCGGAGCGCCGGCCGGTGAAGGCTTCCACCAGCGTGCGGGCGGACCGCACGCCGAGATCCACGCCCTGCGCGCGGCCGGGGAACGGGCCCGTGGCGGCACCGCCTACGTCACCCTCGAACCCTGCAACCACACCGGACGCACCGGCCCCTGCGCGCAGGCGCTCATCGAGGCCGGCGTCGCCCGCGTCGTCCACGCGGTCGGCGACCCGAACCCGCAGGCCACCGGGGGCGCCGACACTTTGCGCGCCGCCGGGATCGAGGTCGAGCGGGGACTCCTCGCCGACGAGGCCGAGGCCGGCAACACCGCCTGGCTCACCTCGGTGCGCCGCGGACGCCCGTACGTCCTCTGGAAGTACGCCGCCACCCTCGACGGCCGGATCGCCGCCGCCGACGGCACCAGCCGCTGGATCACCTCGCCGGAGTCCCGCGCCGACGTGCACCGGCTGCGCGCCGAGGCCGACGCCGTGATCGTCGGCTCCGGCACCGCCCGCACCGACGACCCGCAGCTCGGCGCCCGGGGCGTCGAGGGCGCCACCCAGCCGCTGCGCGTCGTCGTGGACACCACGGCCACCGCCGTACGGCCCGGTGCCCGGGTCCTCGACGCCACCGCGCCGACCCTGGTCGCGGTCGCCGAGGACGCCGACGCCCGCCACCTGCCCGAGGGGAACGTGCTCCGGCTGCCGCGCGCCGCCACCGGACTGGACGTCACCGCCCTCCTCGCCGCCCTCCACGAGCGGTCCGTCCGCTCCGTACTCCTCGAAGGCGGCCCCACCCTGGCGGGCGCCTTCGTCGCCGCCGGGGCCGTCGACCGGGTCGTCGGCTACCTCGCTCCGGTCCTCCTCGGCGCGGGCCCCGCCGCCCTCGCCGACGCCGGAATCTCCACCATCGCCCGGGCGTTGCGGCTCGATGTGACCGAGACCGTACGCATCGGCCCCGATCTCCGCATCACCGCCGTCCCCACCACCGCTCCCGCGGATCCCACCGCTCGGAAGGGAAACTAGTGTTCACCGGAATTGTCGAAGAACTGGGTGAGGTCACCGCCGTCGAGGAACTCGACGACGCCTCCCGCTTCCGGCTGCGCGGCCCCGTCGTCACCGAGGGCGCCAAGCACGGCGATTCGATCGCCGTCAACGGTGTCTGCCTGACGGTCGTCGAGACCGGCGAGCACGAGTTCACCGCCGACGTCATGGCCGAGACGCTGAAGCGCTCCAGCCTCGGCGCGCTCACCGCCGGCTCCCGCGTCAACCTGGAGCGCCCCATGGCGCTCGGTGGCCGGCTCGGCGGCCACATCGTGCAGGGGCACGTGGACGGCACCGGCCGCATCCTCGCCCGTACCCCTTCGGAGAACTGGGAGATCGTCAAGGTCTCGCTGCCCGCCGAACTGACCCGGTACGTGGTCGAGAAGGGCTCGATCACCGTCGACGGAGTGAGCCTCACCGTCGTCGACGCCGGGCCCGACCACTTCACCATCAGCCTCATCCCCACCACCCTCGCGCTGACCACCCTCGGCCTCAAGCAGCCCGGCGACCCGGTCAACCTCGAGGTGGACGTCATCGCGAAGTACGTCGAGCGCCTGCTCGGCGACCGTTCCGGGAACCAGGGCGTCACCGGCTCCGGCAACCCGGGCGACATCTACTCCGCAGGCCGGGGCGACACCGACGAGGAGACCGCGAAGTGAACGCCGCCGACTGGCTCAACTCCGAGGCGTTCACCGTCCTCGACCAGCACATCAAGTGGTCGGACATGATCGGCAACACGATCGGTCTGACAGCCCTGGCCCTCGGCTGGAAGCGGTCCGTGCTGACCTGGCCCGCCCAGCTCCTGTCCGGCGCGATCCTGCTCTTCGCGTTCGCCTCCGCCCACCTCTCCGGCAGCGCGGGCAAGCAGGTCGTGGTCATCGTCGTCTCGCTGCTCGGCTGGTACTCCTGGACCCGCGGCAAGCAGCAGGCGCAGGACGGCTCCATAGCCGTACGGTTCGCCACCTGGCGCGAACGCGGCGTCCTGCTCGCGGGCGCTCTCGTCGGCACCCTGGCCGTCGCCGGCCTGTTCACCGCCTACCCCGAACTGTCCTGGGACCCGTGGCCGGACGCGTACGTCTTCGTCGGCACCATCGTCGCGATGTACGCCCAGGCGCGCGGCATGGTCGAGTTCTGGTTCGCCTGGCTGCTGGTCGACGTCGTCGGTGTCCCGCTGAACTTCGCCAACGGCTTCGCCTTCTCCGGATTCGTCTACGTCATCTACGGCGCCCTGGTCCTGTGGGGCATGCGCGACTGGTGGCTGCGTACCCGCACCTCCGGTCTGGAAGGAGCCACGGCATGACAGCCCAGCCCGCCACCCCTTCGCACCACGACCGCGAACTCGCGCTCGACCCCGTCGAGCAGGCGATCCGTGACATCGCCGCCGGCCGCCCCGTGGTGGTCGTCGACGACGAGGACCGCGAGAACGAGGGCGACCTCGTCATCGCCGCCGAGAAGGCCACCCCCGAGGTCATCGCGTTCATGATGAGCGAGTGCCGCGGCCTGATCTGCGCCCCCATGGAGGCCGACGAGCTCGACCGGCTCGAACTCCCGCAGATGGTCCAGCACAACACCGAGTCGATGAAGACCGCTTTCACCGTCTCGGTGGACGCCTCCGCCGAGTACGGCGTCACCACCGGCATCTCCGCCGCCGACCGCGCCACCACCCTGCGGATGCTCGCGGGCGGCACGGCAGGACCCGGCGACTTCGTCCGGCCCGGACACGTCTTCCCGCTGCGCGCCCGCGCCGGCGGTGTGCTCGTCCGCAACGGCCACACCGAGGCCGCCGTCGACCTCGCCCGGCTCGCCGGACTGCGCCCGGCCGGCGCGATCGTCGAGATCGCGGGGGAGGACGGCGTCATGCTGCGGCTTCCCGAACTCGTGCCGTTCGCCCGCAAGCACGGCCTCACGATCATCTCCATCGAGGACCTGATCGCCTACCGCCGCAGCGCCGAACCCACCGTCCGGCGCGAGGCCGAGGTACGGCTGCCGACCGCCTTCGGCGACTTCACCGGCTACGGCTACCGCTCCGTGACCGACGGCGTCGAACACGTCGCCCTGGTCCACGGGGACATCGGCGACGGCGAGGACGTCCTCGTCCGCATCCACTCCGAGTGCCTGACCGGCGACATCTTCCAGTCCCAGCGCTGCGACTGCGGCCCCCAGCTGCGGGCCTCCATGGAGCGGATCACCGGCGAGGGCCGGGGCGTCGTCGTCTACCTCCGGGGCCACGAGGGCCGGGGCATCGGCCTGCTCCAGAAGCTGCGCGCGTACGAACTCCAGGAGCGCGGCTCCGACACCCTCGACGCCAACCTGGAACTCGGCCTGCCCGCCGACGCCCGCGACTACGCGGCCGGCGCCCAGATCCTCCGGGATCTCGGGGTGCACAGCCTCCGGCTGCTGACCAACAACCCCGACAAGACCGCCGCCGTGGTCCGGTACGGCCTTGTCGTCAACGGCCGCGAGCCCATGCCCGTACAGGCCGGTGAGCACAACCTGCGCTACCTGCGCACCAAGCGGGACCGGATGGGGCACGACCTGCCGTGGCTCGACGGCGTGCCCGCCTCCACCTGCGGCAACCAGTAGACCGCCCCCCCCAGAATCCGAAGACGACCCGAAGAACGGTAGGAGAGAACATGAGCGGCAAGGGCGCACCCGAACTGTCCGTGAGCAACTGCGAGGACCTCCGCGTGGCGGTCGTCGCCGCCCAGTGGCACGAGAAGGTCATGGACGGCCTCGTCGACGGCGCCCTGCGCGCGCTGGGCGAACTCGGCATCCAGGAACCCACCCTGCTGCGCGTCCCGGGCAGCTTCGAACTGCCGGTCGTCGCCAAGGTCCTCGCCGGCCGCGGCTACGACGCGGTCGTCGCCCTCGGCGTGATCATCCGCGGCGGCACCCCGCACTTCGAGTACGTCTCCCAGGGCGTCACCGCCGGCCTCACCCAGGTCACCGTCGACACCGGCGTCCCCGTCGGATTCGGCGTCCTCACCTGCGACACCGAGGAGCAGGCACTGGACCGGGCCGGTCTGGAAGGGTCCACCGAGGACAAGGGCCACGAAGCGGTCACCGCCGCCGTCGCCACCGCCACCACGCTGCGCACCGTCAGCGAACCCTGGCGCTGAAGGCGGGCGGGGACCCCGTATTCTAGGGACCATCATGGCCAACAAAACCTTCGAAGAACTCTTCGCCGAGCTGACGCTCAAGGCCGCGGACGGCGACCCCTCCACCTCGCGCACCGCCGAACTGGTGGGCAAGGGGGTCCATGCCATCGGCAAGAAGGTCGTCGAGGAGGCCGCCGAGGTCTGGATGGCCGCCGAGTACGAGGGCAAGGAAGCGGCCGCCGAGGAGATCTCGCAGCTGCTGTACCACGTCCAGGTGATGATGGTCGCGCGCGGGATCTCCCTCGACGACGTCTACGCCCACCTCTGAGCGACGCCTCCCTCCGCCGCACGCCCGCACCGCCAGCACTTCCGCACGCCCGCAGAACCGTCCGCACACTCCTTCGTACAAAGGAAACCCGAGCTCATGCTGCGCATCGCCGTCCCCAACAAGGGTTCACTCTCCGGGCCTGCGATGGCGATGCTCCATGAGGCCGGCTACCAGCAGCGCAAGGAGTCGAAGGAGCTCGTCCTCGTCGACCCGGTCAACGAGGTCGAGTTCTTCTACCTGCGGCCCCGGGACATCGCGATCTACGTGAGCTCCGGCCGCCTCGACATCGGCATCACCGGCCGCGACCTGCTGCTCGACTCCGGAGCCGACGCCGAGGAGATCCTCCAGCTCGGCTTCGCCCGCTCGACCTTCCGGTACGCCACCAAGCCCGGCACCGCCGAGGGCCCGCAGGACTTCGACGGCATGACGATCGCCACCTCCTACGAGGGCATCGTCGCCCAGCACCTCGCGGACAACGGCGTCAAGGCCTCCGTCGTCCACCTCGACGGCGCGGTCGAGACCGCCATCGAGCTCGGCGTGGCCCAGGTCATCGCCGACGTGGTCGAGACCGGCACCAGCATGCGCAACGCCGGACTCGAAGTGATCGGCGAGCCGATCATGAAGTCCGAGGCCGTCGTCATCCGCCGCACCGGCGCCGGCACCGACGAGCCCAAGGTCCAGCAGTTCCTCCGCCGCCTCCAGGGCGTCCTGGTCGCCCGGACGTACGTGATGATGGACTACGACTGCCGCGTCGAGCACCTGGAGCGCGCGGTCGCCCTCACCCCGGGCCTGGAGTCGCCGACCGTCTCCCCGCTGCACCACGAGGGCTGGGTCGCCGTCCGCTCCATGGTCGCCTCCCGCGAAGCACAGCGGATCATGGACGACCTGTACGAGCTCGGCGCCCGCGCCATCCTCACCACGGCGATCCACGCCTGCAGGCTCTGACCGGAGCCCGGCTCCCGTACCCAGCACTTCGAGCAGAGGACAGAAGCACCTGATGTCCGCCCCCACCCCCCGGACCGGACAGCCGGTCCTCCCGGTCACGTTCCGGCCGGGCCTCACCCGGCTGGTCCTGCTCACCATCGCGGTGGCGCTCTTCGTCGTCATCACCGTCATGGCGATGATGCTGGAGAGCCTCGGTCCGGGGGACCGGGTGACCTTCATCGTCTTCGCGGCCCTCTTCTCCGGGGTCCTCGTCATGCTCGCCCGGCCCAAGATCGTCGCCGACGAGGGCGGGGTGACCGTCGTCAACCTCACCCGGACCCGGCGGCTCGCGTGGGCGCAGATCCTCCAGGTCAACCTGAGGGCCGGCGACCCCTGGCTCTTCCTCGGCCTCAGCGACGGCACCAGCCTGCCCGCCCTCGGCATCCAGCCCGGCCTCTCCAAGCAGCAGGCCGTACGGGACGCCGGGGAGCTCCGCCGGCTCGTCGCGGCGCACGGCAGCGGCGTCGGAGCCTGAACGTGCGGGCCGGGCCCGAGGGAATTCAGGCCCCGCGCACACGGGCCGGCGCGGGGGCGCCCGGCCGATGGCCGTGAGCCCCTGCCCGGACACACCGATTCTTGACTACTCTGGGGTCCGGCGGCGCCGAGTGGCGCCCCGCCCCGCCCAGACGGTCCGCAGACCGGCGGGGCTTTTCCTGCGACCCGAGGAGTGACTCCTTCCAGCAATGGACGGATCGTCCGGTAGTACCTGCGCCGCCCCTTCCCCGGAGGCGGCGGCATGACCACCCCCCTGCTGCTGCTCATCGCGGCATTCCTTCTCATCCTGGCCAACGGCTTCTTCGTGGCGGCCGAGTTCGGCCTCGTCACCGTCGAGAAGCCCGAGGCCGAACGCGCCGCCGCACAGGGCGACCGGCGCGCGCGCACCGTCGTCGACGCGCTGCGCGAACTCTCCTTCCAGCTCTCCGGCACCCAGCTCGGCATCACCATCACCTCGCTGGTCGTCGGCATGCTGGCCGAACCGGCGCTCGCCCAGCTCTTCACCGGCCCGCTCACCGCCACCGGCCTGCCGGCCAAGGCCGTCCCCACCATCAGCGTGGTGACCGGCATGCTGCTCGCCTCCGCGGTGCAGATGGTCATCGGCGAACTGGTGCCCAAGAACTGGGCCGTCTCCAAGCCCCTCCAGGTCGCCCGGTTCGTCGCCGGCCCCCAGCACCGCTTCGCCACCGCGCTCCGCCCGGTGATCACGGCGCTGAACACGCTCGCCAACCGGCTGGTCCGGCTGCTGGGCGTCGAGCCCACCGACGAACTGGCCTCCGCCCGCACCCCGGGCGAGCTGGTCTCGCTGGCCCGGCACTCCGCCGAGGCCGGCACCCTGGAGCAGGACACCGCCGACCTCTTCGTACGGACCCTGTCGCTCGGCGGTCTCACCGCCCAGCACGTCATGACCCCCCGGGTCCGGGTCAGCGCCCTCCAGTCGACCGCCACCGCGGCCGACGTCCTCAACCTGACCCGCGCCACCGGCCTCTCCCGCTTCCCGGTCTACCGGGAACGCATCGACGAGGTCGTCGGCATGGTCCACCTCAAGGACGCCCTCGCGGTCCCGGCCGCCGAGCGGCTGCGTACCCCGGCCGGCCGGATCGCCGTCCCGCCGCTGCTGGTCCCCGAGTCCCTGCCCGTCGAACAGCTGCTCCAGCGGCTCCGCAACGAGCAGCCGATAGCCGTCGTCGTCGACGAGTACGGCGGCACCGCCGGTGTCGTCACGCTGGAGGACATCATCGAGGAGCTCGTCGGCGAAGTCCGCGACGAGCACGACGCCGAAGGCGCCGACCGGCCCGAGCTGGTCCCCGTCACCGGCGAGGACGGCCGCCCCAGCTGGGACGCCGACGGCAGCTGCCGAGTCCTCAGCCTCCGCCGGATAGGCCTCGACGTACCCGACGGACCGTACGAGACCGTCGCCGGACTCGTCGCCGACCTCCTCGGGCGCATCCCCGCCCCGGGCGACCGTACCGAACTGCCCGGCTGGCGGATCTCCGTCCGCCAGGTCGGCCACTACCGGGCCGAGCAGGTCCGCTTCGTCCGCACCGCGGACGTGTCCGGGCAGCCGGACGGCACGGATCTTCCGGACGGCGCCCTCCCCGCGGCCTCCGGCCGGGCCATGGGCCGGACCTTGCAGGAGGCCACCCGATGAGCCTGGTCCAACTCCTCTTCGCCGGTCTCCTCGTCCTCGCGAACGGCTTCTTCGTCGGCGCCGAGTTCGCGCTCGTGTCGGTCCGCCGCAGCCAGGTCGAACCGCTCGCCGCGAGCGGATCGGCCCGCGCCCGCAAGGTGCTGTACGGCCTGGAGAACCTCCCGCAGATGATGGCCGCCGCACAGTTCGGCATCACCGTCTGCTCGCTGACCCTGGGCGCCGTCGCCGAACCGACCGTCGCCCACCTCCTGGAACCCGTCTTCCACGCGGCACACGTGCCCGAGGGGTTCGTCCACCCGCTCGGGTACGTTCTCGCCCTCGTCTTCGTGGTCGTCCTCCACCTCGTCGTCGGAGAGATGGTCCCGAAGAACCTGGCGATGGCCGCCCCGGAGAAGACGGCCCTCTGGCTCAGCCCCGCCCTGGTGGGCTTCGCCCGGCTCTGCCGCCCGGTCACCGCGGCGCTCGGCGCCTGCGCCCGGCTCGTGCTGAAGCTCTTCCGGGTCGAGCCCAAGGACGAGGTCGAAGCCGTCTTCACCAGCGAGCAGCTGAACCGGCTGGTGGAGGACTCCGGCCAGGCCGGACTCCTGGAGCCCGAGGCGCAGGAACGGCTGGAGGACGCCCTGGAACTCGGCAGCAGGCCCGTCACGGACGTGCTCCTGGAGAACGGTTCGCTGGTGACGGTCGACCCGTCCGTCACCCCGCGCCGGGTCGAGGAGCTCACCGTACGGACCGGCTTCTCGCGCTTCCCGGTCCGCGCCGAGCGCGGCGGCCCGTTCATGGGCTACCTGCACGTCAAGGACGTCCTCGACCTGGAGGACGGCGAGCGCGCCGTACCCCAGCACGTCTGGCGTCCGATGGCGACCGTACGGGCCGAGCTCCCGCTGGACGACGCCCTGACCGTGATGCGCAGGGCCGCGACCCACCTGGCCCAGGTCGCCGACGCCCAGGGCAAGGTCCTCGGACTCGTCGCCCTGGAGGACGTACTGGAAATGCTGGTGGGCGAGGTCCGCGACCCCGCCCACCGTGTCTCGGTACCGCGCCGGACGGTCGACGTACCCCCGGAGCACCGGTCGCCCGAGCCGAAGACGGCCATGGCCGACATCGGCTGAGGGAGAACCTCCCGTCACACGTGTGGGCCCGTCCGGCGACCGCCGGGCGGGCCCACCGTCATGTATCGAGCCGTTACGCGCCCGGTGCCTCCGTCTGGCCCCGGCCCACCGGGCCGCGGCCGGAGAGCACCTCGCCGTACGCCTGCATCAGGTCCGGCAGCCGCAGCGTCGCCAAGTCGGCGCGGCCCGGCGCGGTGGCGTAACCCGAGAGCCGCAGATCGCGGTAGGCGCAGCTCTTCTCGTACAGGGTGCGCAGGAAGCGGCCGTTGCCCAGTTCGTCGATCCAGCCCTGCTCGACCACATGACCGCTGATGCTGCGCAGCTCGTCCAGGGCCTCCTCGTCCCAGAGGTCGCCGTTGGCGGCGGCCAGCACCCCGCCGATCGCGGTGAGTTCGAGCGGGCGGTAGCTCGGGAAGTCGACCCGGCTGGTGAACCGTGAGGAGAGCCCAGGGTTGGTGGCCAGCAGCCGGTCCATGCCCTCCGGGTAGCCGGCGAGGATGACCACCAGATGGTCCCGGTTGTCCTCGGCCCGCTTCAGCAGGACCTGGAGCGCCTCGTCGCCGTACGCGTCGCCCTTGCTGTAACCGGAGTTGGCGAGGCTGTACGCCTCGTCCACGAAGAGCACCCCGCCCAGCGCCGAGTCGATCAGCTCGTTGGCCTTGACCGCCGTCTGGCCGAGGAACTCGCCCACCAGATCGGACCGCTGGGCCTCCACCAGGTGATCGCCACCGAGGAGGCCCAAGGCGTAGAAGACCCGGCCCAGGATGCGGGCGACCGTCGTCTTCCCGGTGCCCGAAGGGCCGGAGAAGACGAAGTGCCGCTTGGGCGGCTGGACCGGAAGCCCCTGCTCGGCCCGGAGCCGCGCCATGTTCAGCTGCGCCGAGAGCGCTTTGACCTGCCGCTTGACCGGATCGAGCCCGACCATCCGCTCCAGCTCCGCGAGCGCGTCGGCCAGCAGCGCCGGATCGCTCGGCCCGGTGGGAAGCACCGGACGCCCGGTACGGCCGGACCCGGGACGCTTGGCGCGCGCACCCTCCGGGGCGGTCGTGACCACCGGGGCGACGGGGCCGAGCGGATCGCCGCCCAGCCACGGGTCACGGCCGTCCACCAGGTCCGTACCGAGCAGCGCGTCGCCGTCCGGCTGGGACTCGGAGCCCAGCTCGTCCGCGCCGTAACCGCTCAGGGCGGCCGGGGCGAGGCCGGCCGGCTCGTCGTACCCGTCGTGATCGGTGATGGCCGCCAGCCGGGCCGAGGTGTCCATGAACGAGGGATCGACCCGGTGCACCGCCCGGTAGAGGGGGAGCGCGGCGGCGCTGCGCCCCGTCCCCTCGTGCGCCCGCGCCAGCCAGTACCGGAGCTCCTTGCGCTGCGGCTGCTCGCTGCGACAGCGCATCAGCGCCGCGGAGAGCAGGGGCTCGGCCTGCCCGTACATCTCCAGCCTGACCCGGGCCATCCCGCCGAAGAGCCGCGCCTCGATCCCGAGCAGCGGGTCGTCGACCAGCCGTTCGGTGTAGAGGACCAACTGCTCCCAGTCCTTGGCGAGATAGGCCCGGCACGCGTGCAGGAAGCGCACCTGGGCGTCGGTGTCGATCGGCGGGAGCCCAGCCAACGCCCGGTCCAGCTCCGGAACATGGCGGCCGTCCAGCCAGTGGGACGCGTGCGCCAGCAGCAGATCGCGCGGCGACTCCAGCACCGGCTGCACCCACCAGCCCAGCCAGTACCACGAGTTGAGTGTGCGTTTGTGCCGGGTGCGCTGCTCGCCGAAGCGGCCGCGGTGCCGGTACATGCTCAGCAGGGCGGTGGTGGTGTCGATGCGCAGCGCGTGGAGGCCGAGCCAGGCGTCCGCCATGCCGGGATCGAGTCCCACCGCGGTCCGGAATTCCTCCTCGGCATGCGGGTAGGCGCCCACCGTGTAGGCGTCCACGCCTCGCAGCCAGGCCAGTTCGGCAGGGGCGTGCGCGCCCTGCGTGCCGATGTCCATCAGGTCCCCCACACGACTGTGCCCCAGGATGTCCCGCCCGCACAGCATGCCCACGGAAGCGTTCCGAATCACCGTTTCGCGGGCGGGAATTGACCGAGCCGTCGAGCATCGTACCCAGCCCGGAAAACCACCGGAACGGTGTCGCTCGTGACGGACGGTGAAGGAGAGGGCCTGTGTGGTGCGGAGGGGGAGGGGCTGCGGGCAGAACGAAGCCCCCGATCACGGGGGAACAACCGGGGGCTTCGTGTCCTGGATGGGCTCCGAAAAGCCGCACATTGAGAACGTAAGACCTGTAAGCCCCGCCGGTCAAGCCGAGTTGGAACATGCGCCTGGCGATTTCCAGGGGCTCAACCGGATGACCTGCCGCCTTCACCCTCCGTAGTATCCCGACCCTCGGCCGCAGTCGACTGAGGCCCCGTCAGCCACTCGTAACCATCGGACAACTGGCGTACCAGCGAATCCGCGTACGGCCGTGAAGGGTCCGCGGCGAAATGTTCGTCCTCCGCGACCGTCCAGCCCTCCCAGAACTTCTCGAGCGCCGGTCCGTCCCGCCGCCGGCCCCGCTCCCAGGAGGCATCGCGGTCCAGCTCCATCCACCACAGCGCCGCCAACCGCGGCCGCAGGAACCGGCGTCCGGCCCCCACACCCTCGATCAGCACCACCGGCGCGGGGTCCAGCGTCCGCTCGGGCCCGAAGCGGCGGGCGGTCCAGTCGTACGGGGCGTAGCGCGCCCGATCCCCGCGCGACAGCGGCAGCAGCACCTGCTCATGGAGCCGGCCGGTCCAGGCGAACAGCTCCTCGTGGGTGGCCAGATCGTCCAGCCGGAGCAGCGGAGCGCCCCCCAGGGCGGCGGCCAGCCGGGTCGCCAGGGTGCTCTTTCCCGAGCCCGCGTGCCCGTCGATCGCCACGAGCCGCACCGGGCCCAGGGAGGGGGAGAGGGCAAGGAGGCCGCGGGCGCGTCCGGCCAGGTCGTTCATGGTTCCAGAGTACGGGCCGGGGCCGGGCCCCCTCGATCCGCCGCAGGTCACACCGGTGCCGGCGGCTCGGCACGGGGCGGCGGCGTGCCAGTGGACCAGTCCAATGTTGCTCCGTCCGCGCGGGGTGAATCACTGGCCCGGCGGGCCCGGGACCCGCGATAGTTGGCGCACTGATCGACGTCGAACACGCACGCCGTACCTGCGCGCCGCACCCGCCGTACACCGCACTCCCGTACCCGCCCGCACGCCGCACCCGCTCGACGCGCACCCCGCTGGACGCGCACCCCGCTGTGCGCGCGAGCACGCCGCACCCGCTGTACCCGCAACACCCGCTGTACTCGCAGCACCCGCTGTACGCCCTCGTCCGCCAACGACTCGGGAGCCCCCCCATGACCGGACCGCACAACCGCAGGAACGTTCTCGCCGCCCTCGCGGCCGTCGCCGCCGCCTCCACGGTGGCGGCCGGACCCGCGTCCGCCGCCGCACGCACCGCCTCCGGCTCTTCCCGCCGCCACGCCTACCCCTCCAAGGCCCCGGACACCGCCGTGGACAACCACTTCTGGTCGTCGTACACCGACTGGCGCTCCGGCTCCGCCGCCGGAACCCGCGCCGTCGCAGGCCACAGGCCCGGCCTGGTGATCGGCAACCCCGCAGGGACCACCGATTACACCGACCCGCACACCGGCACGACCGCCGCATGGGAGTACGCCACCTGGACGTCCCCGTCCCACCGCAGCGCCGTACCGGCCACCGAGGTGATCGCCTCCTGGAACGCCGACACCCCCGCCGGTACCTGGATCCAGATCGAACTGCTCGGCCGCTACTCGGACGGCACGGACACCCCCTGGTACGTGATGGGCCGGTGGGCGGCAGGGGACGAGGACATCCGCCGCACCTCGGTGGACGACCAGACGGACGGGAAGAGCTCCGTCTGGACCGACACCTTCTCCGTCGACGACGCGGCGAGCGGCCTGCGCCTGACGCACTACCGGCTCCGCCTCACCCTCCACCGCAGGCCCGGCACCAGCCTCACCCCGACGGTCTGGCGCGCCGGCGCGATGGCCTCGGACGTCCCGGACCGCTTCACCGTGCCGGCGAGCACCCCCGGCACCGGCCGCGGCCACGAGCTGGCGGTGCCGCGCTACTCGCAGAACCTCCACGCGGGGCAGTACCCCGAGTACGACAACGGCGGCGAGGCCTGGTGCAGCCCCACCTCCTCGCAGATGATCATCGAGTACTGGGGCCGCAAGCCCACGGCCGAACAGCTCGCCTGGGTCAAGCCGGGTCTCCCCGACCCCCAGATCTGCCACGCGGCGCGCTACACGTTCGACTACCAGTACGACGGCTGCGGCAACTGGCCCTTCAACGCCGCCTACGCCGCCACCTACCCGGACATGTCCTCCGCCGTCACCCGCCTCGGCTCGCTCACCGACGTGGAGACCCTCGTCCGGGCCGGCATCCCCGTCATCACCTCGCAGTCCTTCCTCAAGGAGGAGCTGACGGGCGCCGGTTACGGCACGTCGGGCCATCTGATGACGGTGATCGGCTTCACCGAGGACGGCGACGTCATCGCCAACGACCCCGCCTCGAAGGACGACGACGCGGTGCGCCGGATCTACTCGCGGAGCGAGTGGGAGCAGATCTGGCTGCGGACGAAGCGGTACGACGCGAGCGGCAACGTGCGCAGCGGCACGGGCGGGGTCTGCTACCTCTACTGGCCGACCGGTCCGACCGCGGCGCAGCGCCGGGTGCTGGGGGCGCTCGGACTGGTGTGAGCGGGTGGGCAGGCCCGCGGCCGCCTCGACGGCCGCGGGCCTGCCCGTCCCGGGCGAGGCGGCCGGACCGGACGGTCGCGGCGGCCGGTCAGCGCGGGGTGCCTCCGTCTTCCGGCTCGCGGTCCAGGCCGAAGATCTGCTCGGCGCGGGTCTTCGCCAGTGTGTCCACCTCCGCGCGGAAGGCCTGCGGATCGTGTCCGGTGCCTCGGGCGAAGCACTCCAGAATCCCGGCGCGCGCCAGGTAGGAACCGTCCCGCCGGGAGCGGTCCCCGGGTTTGGCCGTGGGGTGGAGGACGGTCTCCCGGCTCGTGGTGTCGGGCGGTCGTCTCACTTCGGTGACGGTGCCGGGCGGCAGTTTGAGGAAGGCCGTCGCGCCGATGCCCAGGGGGACAGCCGGAAAGTCCGGCAGCCGGTCGAGCCGGCCGCGGTACGAGGCGATGTGGAAGTCGTACGGGCTGTAGCCGTAGACCCGCTCGACCAGGTCCATGATGCCGTCACCGCCGGGCCGGGCGGCGACCTCGACCACGCTGAGCCGGTCTCCGTCGACCAGCACCTCCACATGGGCGACCCCGCGGTCGATGAGCAGGGCCTCGCACGCGTCCAGCGCGACGCGGCGCAGAGCCTGGTTCTCCGATTCCACGCTGGGCACCAGCTGCCCCATCTCCGAGAAATAGGGGGCCCCGGCCTTGGACTTGTCCGTCACCGCGAGGACGACGCGCTCGCTTCCGTGGTTGGCGACCTCGACGGAGACCTCGTGCGGAGCGGAGACGAACTCCTCGGCCTGGTAGCGCCCGTCGGCGAAGTCGTAGAGGGGGGCGACCTCCAGCAGTGAGGCCCGGCAGTAGTCGAACGCGGCGGGCAGCTCCTCGGCCGAGGCGACCATGACGGTACCGACGTTGCCGGCGAAGTCGCGCGGCTTCAGCACCAGCGGGAAGTCGAGACCGGCGGCGGCCTGCCGCAGTTCGTCCAGGGTGCCGAACGTCCGGTGCCGCGCGCAGGGCACCCCGGCCTGCTCGAACGCCAGCTTCATCGTGTGCTTGTCCCGGACCAGCGCCAGGCAGTCGTCCGAGATCGCGGGCAGCCCGTAGTGGCGCGCGATCGCGACGGACACGTGCACGTTCATCTCGATGACGGGCACCACGGCGTCCGGCCGCAGGCCGGTTTCCTTCTCGAAGTCGAGCACCGCCGAGAGAGCCTGCTCGGCGTTGCAGTAGTCGGCCTTGAGCACGTGATCGAAGAACCGGTTGCCCAGCGGCGTCGCCGGGCTGGTGCTCATTCCGAGTACAGGGCCCGGGTAGGTGCGCAGCGCCGAGACGACGGCACGCTCCCGCAGGGGGATGTCGGCTCCCAGCAGCAACAGGTAGCGGTCGCCGTTGTCCGAGGCGGCGGCGTGGTTCAGCATTCCTCGTCCGCCAGGCCGCCGCGTCCGCTGACGTCGTAGGTCGTCACGACCACATCCCGGTACGCCGGCCGGCCCGGCACCTTCGGGGTGATGGGAGTGACGTAGTGCACCACGTCCTCGTCGGCGAAGTACAGGGTCTCACCGGGAGCCATCACCCGCTCGAACAGCATGTCGCCGTCGTCGCTCTCCTCGCCGTTCACCCTGGCCTCCCGGACCAGCGAGATCCCGCCGCTCATGTTCCCGACCGCGATGCAGGTGGCGGAGACCAGGTCGTAGCCGTCGCGGTGGAAGCCCTCGGGCACGGGAAGGCCGACTTCGTCGTCGGTGGCGACGATGCGGATCTGGTGGCAGTTGATCTCGAACTCCTCGGCGTTCAGCAGCTCACGGGTCCGCGGGTCACGGACGAGCCGCTCCGTGAAGTCGCGTGCGGCGGGGCCCAGCGGAGTGGCCTGCCGGGTGAAGCCGCCGGCGTAGTGGTTGATCTTCTTGGCCTGGAAGAAGGACAGGTTGTCGAGCCAGTCGATCTTTTCCCCCTTGATCGCGGCCCGCCCGAAGGCGCGATAGCGGAAATGGTCGCCCTCTTTCAGGAACTGGTCGACAGGAAGTTCTGCGTAGCTCGCGATCATCGCGTCCGATATGTGGCCGATCGAGCTGTGCAGGGAAAAGCGCATAACTGCCTCCTGGGGTGCCGGCGGGCTCTTTCGCATCAGCAAAACACGGCGTTCGACGGCCGGTCAACACAGTGTGAGCTAGGCATATTGGACTCTCATGGGACGGTAAATTCTGATTCTTCGGAACCTGCTGCGGGGGTGCGGGACGGAAAGGAATCGGACGCACCCGCATTCGACTATCGGAATCGCTGTCCGTTAGTCGGGGCAGAAAAGCCGCACGGCCGGATCTTCCTCGTGACTCGGGGTGGCTGGTATCGGACATTGATCTGCAGGGCCGCTCCGGCCAACTGCAGATCTTGGCCGGAACGCGCCGATGGACCTCCGGCGGCAGACCCGTATGCTCTCGGCCGAAAGCTTTCTTGGGTGTGCCGCGAAACTGCTGCCGCTGCTCTTCGTCCGGCTATTTCGTGCCGGTCGTCCGGCCTCACCCGGGGCTTGACTGTCGGTTTCCCGTGATGGCATCCGTAGTGGGTCGCAGAAAACCGAAGGGATTGAATCGGCCGTGGACGGTTACGAGCCCGGAAAAAACCCGCTCTGTATCCACGAGAAAGTGGCTCGGCGGGCTCTCGCACACCCGCACAAGGTGGCCGTCCTGTGCGGATCCGAAAAGCTGACGTACGCTCAGCTCGATATGCGGGCCGACAACTGGTCCCGCGTCCTGCGGGCCCACGGCGTGGGGGCCGGTGACATCGTCGGCGTACTGGCCCACCGGTCCGCCGCCCTGATCGTCACCCTGCTCGCCGTCCTCAAGACCGGCGCCGCCTACCTGGTCGTCGATCCCGGCGACCCGGACGCCCGGTGCGCCCGGCTGCTCGCGGACGCGGGCGTCGGCGTGGTGGTGGCCGAGGAGGGACAGGCCGGACGGGTCCCCCCGCACTGCCGCGCGCTGGCCCTGCCTGACACCGGCCTGCCCGCCGAGAGGCCGCCGACCGGTGACGACCTGGTGCCGGCCCATCCTGACCAGCTCGCCTACGTGAGTTACACCTCTGGCTCCACCGGCGAACCCAAGGGCGTCGAGGTCCCGCACCGGGCCGTGGCCCGGCTGCTGTACACGCCGGACTGGATCGACATCGGGGCCGAGGACGTCTTCCTGGAGCTCGCTCCCGTCGCCTTCGACGCGTCCACGATCGAGATCTGGGGCGCCCTGGTGAACGGCGCCCGCCTGGTGGTCCACGAAGGCCGGACCGCCGAACTGGACGAACTGGCGAAGGTGATCCAGCAGGAGGGCGTCACCGTACTGCTGCTCACCACCGGCCTGTTCAACCAGATGGTGACCCGGCATCCGGAAGCGTTCGAAGGTGTCCGCCACGTTCTGACCGGCGGTGACGTCGCGTCGGCCGGTCACGTACGACAGCTCATGGACGCCTGTCCCGAGCTGCTGTTCACCAACGGTTACGGGCCCACCGAGAACACGTCCTTCACGACGTGCTGGACCACGACCACCCCGCCCGCGGCCGACGAGCCGGTGCCCATCGGCCGGGCGGTCAAGGGCACCCGCATCGCGATCCTCGGCCCGGACCTGCGACCGGTGCCGGACGGGGAGGCCGGCGAGCTCTGCACGTCCGGCGACGGACTGGCCCGGGGCTATCTCGGACGGCCCGCGGCCACCGCCACCCGGTTCGTGGCCGATCCGTACGCCCTCGAGCCCGGTTCCCGTATGTACCGCACCGGCGACCTGGTCCGACGGCGGACCGACGGCCTCGTCGAGTTCCTCGGACGCGTCGACAACCAGGTGAAGATCCGCGGCTTCCGCGTCGAACCCGGTCACGTGGAGGCGGTGCTCACCCGGCATCCGGACGTACGCGACGCGGTCGTCGTCCCCCAGGAAGACGCCTCGGGCAACAAGCGCCTGCTCGCCTACGTCCTCCCCGAGCCGGCCGCGGCGTCCGCCGACGGCCCCGGCGCGGCGGAGTTCGGGGCCCGTCTGCGCGAGGCCCTGAGCACGGAACTTCCGCCCCACATGGTGCCCTGGGCCGTACTGCTCCGGTCCGAGCTCCCGCTCAACCGGAACGGCAAGGTCGACCGCAGGGCGCTGCCCGCCGCCACCCGCGTCGCCCGCGGCCTCACCACCCCCCTGATCCTGCCGCGCACCCCGCTCGAAGTGCGCCTCGCGGCGATGTGGGGCGACGTACTGGGCGTGGAACCCGTGGGCGTCCAGGACGACTTCTTCGCGCTGGGCGGTCACTCCCTGCTCGCCGCGCAACTGCTCGCCGCACTCAGACGAGAAGTGGGCGCGGACGTCTCCGCCCGCACCCTCTACCTCCATCCCACGATCGAACAACTGGCCGTCGAGCTCTCCTGACGGCCGGCCCGGTACCCCAGAGAGGAAGAAACATGGCATTCGACACTTCTCTTCAGCGGAGCCTCGCGACCGAGATCGAGGCCAGTGGTCCCGCCCCCGCCCTCGCCGCCGCGGCCGCGCTGATGGAAATGGGCGACCGGCTCGGCGTGACGGACGCCATCACCGTGGGCAAGGACTTCACCGTCGCGGAGATAGCCGCCGCCACCGACCTCCCCGAGGAGGGCGTGGCGGGATACCTGGAGGCGCTCGAATCGGCCGGCATCATCGACGCGGTGGACGCGTCCGGCGAACCCGGGCGGTTCCGCACGTCCGCCGAGTACGCGCGCATCCAGCACCAGGCGGGCTACCTGTCCTGGACCATGAACGCGAACCGCCCGTTCATCGAGAACGCCCGTGAGTACCTCACCCACCCGGGCAAGCCGACCGGCGCCTACACCCGGGACGGCCGTCAAGTGGCCATCAGTTCGCAGTGGATGGGCGCCCAGGCCTTCTACCCGGCCGCTCTGGACGCCATCTTCCGCCTCGAACCGGAGCGCGTCGTCGACCTCGGCGCGGGCACCTGCCGACTGCTGATCGAGGTGCTCCAGGCGTTCCCGGGCTCCACCGCCGTCGGCCTCGACCTCGACCCGGCATCGTGCCGCGCGGCCGAGAAGGCCGCCGTGCAGGAGGGCGTCGGCGACCGCCTCACCGTGGTCGAGCGGCCCATCCAGTCCGTCGCCGACGACCCGGGTCCGCTCGCCGGAGCCGACGTCATCCACGCCGGATTCGTCTTCCACGACATGATGCCGGAAGAGGAGAGCGTCGCCGACAAGGTCCTCGCCCAGTGCCGTGAGGCGCTGCGCCCCGGTGGCGTCATGGCCATCACCGACGCCGTGCCCTACGTGCGCAACCCCCGGGAACGGGCGTTCAGTGCCATCGTCACCTATTACCACCAGCAGTTCATGAAGCGGAAGCTGCTCACCGAGCAGGAGTGGCGGGACAAGCTGCTCGCCGCGGGCTTCAGCGCGGTGGAGGTCGTCGAACTCGGCTTCCCCACCGGCCGGCTCTTCCTCGCGAGCCGCTGATGGCCCCGAACGGCACCAGCCCCTGGTTCCCTTACCCGGCCGAGGACGCCGACGAGCGGACGAGCCTGCTGTTCTGCCTGCACCACGGAGGCGCGGGCGCATCCGTCTACCGGGACTGGCAACGGCTCCTCGGCTCGGACGCCGAGGTCGTCCCCGTACAGCTGCCGGGCCGCGAAGCGCGGCTGGCCGAACCCGCCGAGCGCTCCCTCGTGGCACTCACCGAGCGGCTCGCCGGACCCGTCCTCGAACGGGCCGGCGAACGGCCGTTCGCCTTCTTCGGGCACAGCATGGGCGCGCTCCTGGGATACGACCTCAGCCACGCGCTCACCGCGGCCGGACGGCCCCCGGCCCACCTGGCGGTCTCCGGTTACGTCCCACCGCACGCGCGGGCCCGAACCTCCGTACACGCCCTGTCCGACGACGACTTCCTCGCCCACGTCACCGGACTCCAGGGCACGCCACCGGAGATCCTCGAGAACCCGACCCTGCTCGAACTGGTCCTGCCGATCCTGCGGGACGACTTCGCGGCCTGCGAGACGTACACGTACGTCGAGCGCGGACCGCTGGACGTCCCGATCGCGGTCTTCGCGGGCCGGTCCGATCCGAGTGCGCCCGCCGCCGGGATGGCCCGCTGGGCGGAACTCACCCGGGCCGGCACGAGCGTCGACGTCTTCCCGGGCGGTCACTTCTACCTCCAGGAATCCCTGCCGGAGCTGCTGGAAGCGTTGCGGAGCCGGCTGTCGCCGGCCCCTGCCGCGGTCGCGAACGGGGGCGACACGCTGTGACGACGATGACGGAGGAGGCCGCACGGCCGTCGGTGCCGGACCTGTCCGACCCGCTGCTGCACCAGAGGGGGGAGGCGGGCCCCGCCCTGGCGCGGCTGCGGCGGGAGAGCCCGGTCTGCCGGATCCGGCGGGCCGACGGCTCGGCCTTCTGGGCCGTCCTGACGTACGACCTGATCACCCGTGTACTGTCCGACGCCGGCACCTTCAGCTCCACCGGGGGGATGCGGCTCGACGCCGATCCGGTGGCGACCAGGGCCGCGACCGGCAAGATGATGGTCATCACCGACCCGCCGCGGCACGGCATGATCCGACGGGTCGTCAGCGCGGCCTTCACCCCGCGCATGGTGCACCGGTTGCAGGAGACCATGCGGACGATCTCGGTCGAGGTGATCGAGAACGCCCTGGAGCAGGGGGACTGCGACTTCACCGAAGTGGCGGCCCGACTGCCGCTGTCGGTGATCTGCGACATGCTCGGAGTACCGCGCGCCGACTGGGACTTCATGCTGTCCCGCACGATGACGGCCTTCGGCGTGGGCGGCGATCCCGGACCGGAACAGCGGCAGCGGATGGCCACGGCCCACACGGACATCTTCCTCTACTACGACGAACTGATGCGTCTGCGCAGGAAGGAGCCGCAGGAGGACATCATCAGCGCCCTCGTGCACGGCCGGATCGACGGCAGGCCGTTGACCGAGGAAGAGATCATCCTGAACTGCAACGGGCTGATCTCCGGCGGCAACGAGACCACCCGGCACGCCACCATCGGCGGACTCCTCGCGTTCATCGAGCACCCCGAACAGTGGCTCCGGCTCCAGGCGGAGCCTGGGCTGCTGCCGACCGCGGTGCAGGAGATCCTGCGCTTCACCACGCCCGCCATGCACGTGCTGCGCACCGCCACCCGTGACACCGAACTCGGGGGACAGCGCATCGCGGCCGGCGACATGGTCGCGGTGTGGCTGGCGTCCGGCAACCGGGACGAGTCGGTCTTCGAGGAGCCCGACCGGTTCGACATCGGCCGGCAGGAGGTGAGCCGCAACCTCACCTTCGCCTACGGGAGCCACTTCTGCATCGGCGCGGCACTCGCCACCACGGAGCTGAACACCTTCTTCGGCGTCCTGGGACAACGGGTGGCGCGCGCCGAGCCGACCGGCGAGGTGAGGCGCATGCGGTCCAACCTCATCGGCGGAATCGAGCACCTGCCGGTGCGGCTGATCCCGCGGGACCGGCGAGCGGACGCGTGAACGGGTCTGTGACCGCAGGCGAGTGACGGACACGCGAACGGGCGGGTGCCCCGCGGGGCACCCGCCCGGACACCCCGGCGACCGGCCGTGCTGCGGGACCCGCGGTGCGCGTTCCCGATCGGGATCATGAATCCGCGAACGGCTGGAAATGTCTGTCGCCACCAGCGACTTTCCGGAAATGTGTCTTGATTTCTCCGATGGTGTGGACGCCGAAAGGTCGAGACGCGCGCAAGAAAGCGGATTTTGGTGTTCCGCCCGACGTGTTCCGCCCGACGTGTTCCGCGGTGCGGGACGGGCGGGGAAGGGAAGGGCGTCAGCAACGGGAGGAAGAGCGCCGAATACGGGAGAAAGGGCACCAAGTGCGGGAGGGAGAGCATCAACTGCGGGCACGTGTCCGGGAAATCTCGAAATCTGAGACCTCGTTTATGGAATCTTGATGATCCCCGCGAAGCGTGATCTCCTGCACCAGGCATCCAGGAAACACCTGACGCAGCCATTGATCATCTGCTGGTAACGGGGGGCCCATGAGGCACGAAAAGAACGGGCCGGAACACATCCGGCATCTGCATACACTCGGACCGCACGGCACCAATCTGGAAGCCGCGTCCCACGAGTGGCTCCGGCGGAGCGGCATCCGGGGAACGGTGGAGCTGCACTCCTCCATCGAGTCCGCGCTCGACGCCGTGCCCGACGACGGACAGCACGCGCTGGTCGCCTGCGCGGTCTATCCCGCGCTCCACACGCTGGTCTTCAGCAACCTGCACCGGCTGCACATGGTCGACAGCTTCGTCATGCCGACGCACAACATGGTGCTCGCCACCCGTGGTGCGGCCCGGCCCGCGACCGTCGCCTCGCACCCGGCGCCGACGAGGCTCATACCCGCCGGCACGGAGATCCGTGAGGTACTGAGCAACTCCCAGGCGGCCATCGACTGCGCCGAGGGCCGGGTCGAGGGCTGCATCACCACCCATGTCGCCGCCGAGAACCACGGACTGCGCGTGGTACGGGACTTCGGCGCCGTACCCATGGTGTTCACCATCCACCAGGTGCTGGCGGTCGACATCGAGAGCGAGCAACTGCTTCCGGCGGGTGCTGCGCTGTGACCACTGTCGCCACCGCCCCGGTCCCCGCAGGCCCGGCGGCCGACGCCGACGAGCTGACCGGATCCCTCATCCCGAAGGTCGACCTCTTCCGGCAACGGCAGCTGGACGACGGGACCGTCCCCGGAGCCACCGAAGCGGACCGGGAGCTGCTCGGCCGGATCCGCGACGAGGCGTGCGCCTGGTACGGACGCCGCGGCCGGGACGGGCAGGCGCTCGCCCTGGCGGCCGACGTCGACGGCTGGCTCGCGGCCGGCCTGGACACCCCTCCCCACTTCGCACGCTCGCGAGACGCCCTGCGGGTGCCCGAGGACGGCTCGGACGTCTTCTTCCTCGCACCGCTGCAGAGCACCAACAGCGCGCCGCCCGTGGGCAAGCGGCTGGACTGCTTCTTCGCCCTGCGCAAGGAGCCCGCCGCGCTGGCGGATCTCGCCGTGTCCTACCCGCACCCCAGGAACAACTGCCAGTCGCTGGTGCTCATCACCGGCAGCGCGGGCTTCAGACAGGGCAACTGCCTGGTGTTCTTCCCGGAGAACGTGGCCGCTCACGACAAGATCACCGAGCAGCCGTACGCCATGTTCTTCTACAACAAGATGCGGAAGATCCACGAGACCTACGCGCTGTCCGGAGCGGAGGCCGTCCTGACACCGGAGACCCTGCCCCGGGCGTCCACGGGTCTGGACGCGGACGTGTGCTTCGAGGCCCGTGCCATCTGGGGCTACCTGCACGACTCGATGCACTACCAGGGGCTCTGGCCGTTCGACGAGCACATCTCGCTGAAGATGAACTGGTTCGTCGGGCTGCTCGAAGAGATCAAGGTCGACGCGAAGACCGTGCTGGCCTGCGCGGACAGCGGCGTCGTCCCGTTCGCCGAGGAACAGATCGACATGATCCTGCTGGAGCGGGTCTTCCGCTACCCGCAGGCGGACGACGCCACCCGCAACTTCGACTCGGGCACCGGGGTCTTCCTCTACTCCTGGCTGCGCGAGCACGGTGCACTGGCCGGTACTCCGGCCGACGGCGCCCTGCTCCGCTTCGACCGGGCCAAGGCCCTCGACGCGCTGCGCGAGTTCGTCACCACGGTCGAGAAACTGGAGGCGGACGTCACGACCGACGACGAGTACCGCGCGGCGGCCAGGGCGCTGGTGCGCCGCCACCTCCCCGCCCCCGAGCCCGCTCCGGCCGGTTCGCCGCGGCAGCGGTACGCCTTCACCGAGGACCAGCGGGTGCTGCTGCGGGCCAAGCAAGGGCTGGACAGGATGCCCGCGCTGGAGTTCGAGCGCGCGGAATGGTGACGGACACGTCCCCCGCCCGCCGGGGCGCGCGTCTCGCGGTGCCCGGCCTCTCGGTGCTCATGGTCCTGCTGCTGGCGGCCGGCTGGGTGCTCGCCGGCCATCTGGTCGACGGCGCCCCTCCGCTGGCGGTCGCGGCGGGGCGGACGGCGTCCAGCTTCGTGGTCATCACCGTCGTCGCGCTGCTGCACCCCCGGATGCGGTCCGAGGCCCGGGCCGCGACCGCCCGCGGTGGGAGCGTCGCGCTCCTGGCGTTCCTCGGCTTCTTCGCGTACTACTCCGGAACGCTGCTGGGGACCGGCTTCATCGGAGCCTCGCGCGTCGGCCTGATCGTCTCCCTGCTGCCCTGCATCACGTTCGTGATCGGCGTCTTCGCCTTCCGTGAGCCCTCGTCCCGGCGCAAGGTCCTGGGCACGGCGCTGGCCGTGGTCGCGGCCTTCGGGTACGCCCTGGCCGACGGCTCCGCGGGCGGCGGCCAGGGCTCCGGGGCAGACGGCGGTGCGCTGGTGAGCGGCGGCCTGCTGGCTCTCGGCGGCACCTTCACCTACGCGGTGTACGGCTACGTGTACCGGCGGCGCATGGCGGACCTGGCACCGGTCGCGTCCCTGCCCGCCATCACCGGGGCGGGCACGGTCATGCTGGGGCTGACGGTCGCCCTGTTCGTCCCGATCGGCGGCGTCTCCCCCGCCGACTGGGGCGGCATCGCGGCCCTCGGCGTGCTCCTCACCGCTCCGGTCTTCCTCATCTCGCACGAACTCATCCTGCGCAAGGGTCCGTTGTTCACCTCCGCGCTCGCGCTCGTCGTACCGTTCCTGGTGCGGCTGGGGGAGTGGGCGCTGGGCCGGGAGACCGCACCGGGACCGCTCGTGATTCTGCTGCTCCTGCTCTGCGCGGGCGGTGTGTGGCTCACCATCGCCGGTGGCCGAGGTGCCGGGCGCGCCGCGAGCGGGGCGGCGGAGGCCGGGGCGGACACCGGGGAAGGAACCGGAGTGCGCACCCGGCATGGAGCGTAAGGAACGTGCAATGGCAAAGGATCGTGTGATGACGACGGACAGCCCCCATCCGACCCTCGTGCTGGTCTACCAGCGCACCTCGCTCCCCTGGGTCTTCGAGAGCGCGGAACGGGCCGGTATCGACCTCGTTCTGGTGCCCCGGCCCGACGAGGCGGTGTCCGAGGACCGGTTGCCGCCCGCCGTGGCGGACGTCCTGCGGTTCGACTTCGAAGCCGACCGGGCCGGCGCGCTGGACGCCCTGCGGCGGCGGTACGAGGAGAAGCCCTTCCAGGGCATCGTGACTCTCTACGACCCCGCCGTGCCGTTCGTCGCCGAGGCCGCCGAACTGCTCGGGCTGCCCGGCATCGGCCGCGACGTGGCGCTCGGCGCGCAGGACAAGCGCGTCATGCGGGAGCGGCTGGCCGCGGCGGGCCTCAACGTGCCGGGATTCGTCCGGCTGGACGAGCCGGCCGACTGGGAGAAGGCCGCGGGCCTGACCTTCCCCGTCGTGGTGAAGCCCGCCCACGGCTTCTCCAGCCTCGGCGTCACCAAGGCGGAGTCCCCGCGGAGCCTGAAGAGCGTCGTGGACGAGGTGTGGCGGACCAGCGCGAGCAAGCTGGGGCACGTGGACGGCCTGGTGGCCGAGGAGTACGTCGACGGCCCCGAGTTCGCCGTCGAGTCCCTCGCCCACCGTGGTGACGTACGGGTTCTGTCCATCGGGTACAAGGGCGACCCCCAGGGGCCGCACTTCGAAGAGGGCGTCTACCGCGCGCCGGCCACCCTGCCCGACGCGGTCCAGGACGACATCCGGCGTGAGGTGGTCGCCGCGCACAAGGCCCTCGGCATCACGGACGGCCCCACCCACACGGAGTTGCGGCTGCGCGGAGGTGCGACGCCCTATCTGCTGGAGATGGGGGCCCGGATCGGGGGCTCCGGGGTGTCCCACTACATCGCCTCCGGGGTGACCGGCATCGACTTCGCGGCGCAGGCACTGCGGATCGCCGCCGGAATCGCCCCCGAACCGCCGGGCTCCGAACCGCCGGGCTCCGATCCGCTGTCCGAGCCCGTGGGGGCCGCGGCCAACTACATCGTTCCCTGCGGCGGATACGGACGGATCACCGCGATCTCCGGACTGGACGAACTGCGTGACGACCCCCGGGTCGATCACGTCGTGCAGATGCTCTTCCCCGGCGACGTCGTGAGGCCCTACCCGGACTTCACCGGCTATCCGGCGTTCGTGCTGTCCCGGCACGCGAACACCGCCGAGACCGAGGAGTTCCACCGCTTCCTGGAGCGGGCCGTCCGTATCGACTACGCGGACGACACCGACCACAGCCACCAGGAGGAGCAGGCGTGACTCCCACCCCGTTCGACGACCGTGACGGCGTGATCTGGCTGGACGGAACGTTCGTACCGTGGCGCGACGCCCAACTGCACGTCCTCTCCCACGGGCTGCACTACGGCGGCGGCATCTTCGAGGGCATTCGCGTGTACGGCGGGCAGGCCTTCAAGGCCGCCGAGCACTTCGAACGCTTCCACGCCTCGGCACGGGAGCTGAACTTCCGCGTCCCGTTCGGCCCCGGTGAGCTGGCCGCCGCCATGCGGGAGACCGTCCGGCAGCAGGAGATCGTCGACGGCTACGTCAGGCCCGTGGCCTGGCGGGGCAGCGAGCAGATCAGCGTGTCCGGGGCGGGCACGTCCGTGCACGTCGCGATCGCCGCGTGGGAGTGGCCGCACGTCTTCTCCGACGACGCGCGCATCCGCGGCATCCGGCTGCGCACGTCCCGGTGGCGGCGTCCTTCCCCCGACACCGCGCCGGTACGGGCCAAGGCGGCGTCGCTGTACAACATCTGCACCCTCGCCCGCGACGAGGCGGAGGAGGCCGGGTACGACGACGCCCTCCTCCTGGACTTCCGCGGACACCTGGCGGAGGCCACCGGAGCCAATCTCTTCCTGGTGATCGACGGAGCCCTGCACACGCCGACCCCGGACACCTTCCTCGACGGCATCACCCGGCAGACCGTCATCGCCCTCGCCGGGGACCTGGGGATCGACGTCCGCGTACGGCACATCCCGCCCGGCGAACTGGACCGCGCCGACGAGGTCTTCCTCACCGGCACGGCCTACGAAGTGCAGCCGGTGAGCGCCGTGGACGGCCGTTCCTACGAGGTCGGAAAGGTCACCGCGGCGCTGGCCGAGGCGTACACCGCTCTGACCCGTTCCGCCGCCGTGCTGTAGCCGCAAGCCGTATCCGGCGCGCCTCGCCCGCTGCCGGAGCATGAAGAACACCGCCCCCTGCCGGAAGTCCGGCAGGGGGCGGTGTCGCAGGGGGACCCGGCCCGGGCCCGTCACCGCGTCAGTCCGGCGGCGGGCCAGTGGGCGGCCGGGTCAGGGAGCGGTGCCCCAGGAGAGCGTGCCGCCCACGTAGGCACCGATCTTCGCCGCGTCGGCGAAGGAGGTGTTGGTGCCGCGGCTGTAGTCGTCCGCCTCGTTGAAGTTGGACCAGTCGCTCTTGTTGATCCGGAGCTGGATCTCACCGGTGGAGGCGCCGGCAGCCAGGGTGCCGCTGCCGAAGCCGACCTCCAGGTAGTGGCTGGCGCCGGTCGCCGAACCGCCGCCCGTCACGCCGAGGGTCACGGTTCCGCAGCCGACGACCGCGTAGTCGCACGCGGTACCGAAGGTGGAGGCCCCGGTCTCAGGGGTGAACCAGTAGCGCAGCTTCACCGTGGACAGGTTCACCGCGGTGCTGCCGGTGTTCACCAGCTGGAGGGACAGCCGGATCTGGTTGTCGGTGGCGGAGGAGTCGGTGTTCTTGTACTGGACCTTGAGCGTGCCCGTCCCGGTGCCGCCGCCGCTGGTCGCGGAGGTGGTGACGGAGAGGGCGCTGGAGGCGGCCGAGATGTTGCCGGCGGCGTCCTTGGCCTTGACCGTGTAGCTGTAGGCGGTCGAGGCGGTCAGGCCGGTGTCGGTGTACGAGGTGGTGGTGGAGGAGCCCACCTTCACCCCGGCGCGGAAGATGTCGTAGCCGGTCACGGCGGTGTTGTCGGTGGACGCGGTCCAGGACAGCGAGACGCTGGTGCTGGTCTTCGCGGTCGACGTCAGGCCGGCCGGGGCGGTGGGAGCGGTGGTGTCGGTGCCGCCGCCGCTGGTCGCGGAGGTGGTGACGGAGAGGGCGCTGGAGGCGGCCGAGACGTTGCCGGCGGCGTCCTTGGCCTTGACCGTGTAGCTGTAGGCGGTCGAGGCGGTCAGGCCGGTGTCCGTGTACGAGGTGGTGGTGGAGGAGCCCACCTTCACCCCGGCGCGGAAGATGTCGTAGCCGGTCACGGCGGTGTTGTCGGTGGACGCGGTCCAGGACAGCGAGACGCTGGTGCTGGTCTTCGCCGTGGACGTCAGGCCGGCCGGGGCGGAGGGAGCGGTGGTGTCGGTGCCGGTGCCGCCGCCGGTGATCGGCGGGTAGGCGTTGCGGACGAGCTCCTGGAACTGCGCGGAGAACCAGTGGCCCGCGAGCGGGGAGTTCGGCAGGGCGCCGGTCATGCTGTTGCCGTTGCGGCCGTTACCGGTGTACGTGGGGTCGCACATCCGGTCGAAGCCCTTGCCCTCGTCATTGGCGACGGGGGCGCTGTTGCCGTCCGACTCGCCCGGGGGCTTGGCCCAGACGTACGCGTCGATCCCGGTCTCCGGGGCGGCGGTGGGACGCTCACCGATGCCGGCGCCGCTCTGGTTGCACCAGTTGCCCGCGTGGATGCGGCGGTCGACCCGGCCGCCGTCCACGTAGGCGTCCACGCTGGTCGTCGGACCCGGGGCGGTGGGCCGTGCGGAGCCGCCCCAGCCGTTGCGGGCGGTGTCGATCAGCATGCCGATGTTGGAGTTGAAGCCCTGGCTCACCAGCAGGGTGCGCAGCGCCTGGGCGAACGACAGCTCGTCGACGTAGTAGTTCCAGTCGACCCACTTGGACTGGCGCACCGTGGTGCCGTTCACCGAGTCGGTGACCTTGAAGTTCGGCTCCTTGAGAGCCGAGTAGTTGGCCGTGTTCACGATGAAGCCCGTGACGTCGTTGACCGTGGCGCCCTCGGACGTGGCGGCCTTCTTGAACTCCGCCGCGGCGGGGCTCATGTTGCTGTCCCAGCCGAGCCAGCCGTGGTGGGCGGCATCGATGTAGTTGTAGACGTTGGGGATGGCGCCCAGGGTGTGCAGCGCGTAGCCGACGCCCTTCTCGTAGTTGCCGTTCGCCTTCATCGTCGCGCAGGCGTCGGTCGAACCGGCCGTGCCGCCCGCGTTGGTGACGATGTTGGGCAGCGAGTCGGGCTCGATGATCGTGACGATGCGCAGGTTCGCGTACGCCGGGTCCGCGAGGATGGCGGCGATCGGGTCGATGTACTCGCTTTCGTACCGGCCGAGCTCGGTGGGACCGAGCTCACCGTTGGACGCCAGCGCGGCACAGTCGCGTCCCGGCAGGTCGTAGATGACGACCTGGAACAGGTTCGCGCCCTGGGCCAGTGCCGTGTCGAGGTGCGCCCGCAGGCCCCTCGCCTCGGAGGAGCCCGTGATGGCCGCGATGCGGTCCATCCAGACGAAGGCCGGCGTGTTGGCGATGGCGGCGCCGCCCGGTTCGGCCGCCGCCTTGGCGGACCAGTCGGGGTTCACGTACGCCGTCGCACCCACGTAGGGGTTGTCGACCCGCGCCGTGGCTGCTGCGGAAGCGGGGGTGGCGGGAACGGCGACGGCGAGCGCCGCGCCCATGGCCAGGGCGGAGACTGCGGCCAGTCTCCGGCGCAAGCCGTTCTTGATGGTGCCTCTGGTACTCATTGCGGCTCCGTGCTCCTCTCATACGCCCGCGGTTGCTCGCCGCGGACGGGTTCATGGGGTGTCGACCGGGAGCGGGTCGCCGGGTCAGGGCTCACTGCTCCCCTCAGGTCCCGCCGGTGGGGTGCGGGAACCTGCGGTGCGTCGTCGGGCTGGGGGTGTTGCCCCGATGGCGGGTACGGCGGGGCGGTGGGTGTCCCGCCATCGGGAGTGGGAGGGGGCGCCCCGGCCGGAGCCGGGGCCACCCGGCCGGTCAGGGAGCGGTGCCCCACGCGAGGGCGCCGGCGACATAGGCCCCGACCTTGGAGGAGTCCGCGTACGCGGTGTTGGTGCCGCGGCTGTAGTCGTCGGACTCGCTGAAGTTGGACCAGTCGCTCTTGTTGAGCCGCAACTGGAGCTCACCGGTGGACGCGCCGGCGGCCAGGGTGCCCGCGCCGCCGGTGAACCCGACCTCCAGATAGCGGTCGGCGCCCGTCTTCGGACTGGAGACCGCGACCACCGAGTGGGTGATGTTGGACGAGCCGAGCGCGGCGTAGTCGCAGTACGTGCCGAAGGTGCTCGCGCCGCCGTCGGAGGAGAACCAGTACCGCAGCTTCACCGTCGACAGGTCGATCGGGGCGCTGCCGGTGTTGACCACCTGGAGGCCCATCCTGATCTGGTTGTCGGTGGCGGAGGAGTCGCTGTTCTTGTACTGGACCTTCACCGCTCCGGTGCCGGTCGAGCCGCCCGACTTCGTGGTGGCGGAGACCGCGGCCGACAGCGCCGAGGTGTTGCCCGCCGCGTCCCGGGCCGCGACCGCGTAGCTGTACGCGGTGGCCGCGGCGAGACCCGGGTCCGTGAACGTCGTGGTGGTGGCGTTCCCCGCGAGCACCCCGTTGCGGTACACGTCGTAACCGGTCACGGCGGTGTTGTCGGTGGCGGCCGACCAGGAGAGCGAGACGCTGTTCGCGGTCGTCGCCGTCACGGCGAGACCCGCCGGGACCGTCGGCGCCTGGGTGTCCCCGCTCGGCTGGCCGCCGCCCGCCACCAGCAGTTCCGCGTAGATCGCGAAGGCCAGCGCGAGCGCCGCCTGCGCCCAGAACCGGTGGTAGGTGAACGTGGGTGCCGCGCCGCCGTCCAGGTAGGCCTGCACCTTCGGCCAGTCCGGGTCGTTCTTGTACCAGCTGCGGATGCCGATGAAGGTCGATCCCGGCTTGATGGCGTCGCCGTTCGGCATCTTGCCCGACCAGCCGGCGGGGATGTACACCTCGTCGTCGAACCGGTTGTAGTCGCGCCGGACCTCCGGCACCGAGATGCCCTTGGTGGTGGTGTTCAGCGCCATCGCGTCCAGCAGCGCCTTGGCGAGCGCCGCGGCGTTCTGGTCACCCGACTTGGCGGCGTAGTAGGTGAGCGTCTTGACGTACGCGGCACCCACACCGACGTCGTTGGAGTAGTCCACCACCGTGACGTGCAGACCCGCGTTGGTGCCGGGGGACGCCGCGTTCCAGGTGTCCGGCTGGCCCGACCAGTTGAGCGTCGAGGGGAAGCGGAAGCTGCCGTCGGAGCCCACCGTCGTCTGGGACGAGGCCCAGGCGACCCACTTGGAGAGCACGGCCTTCGCGGACGCGTTGCCCGTCTCGTGGTAGTACGCCGCCAGGCGCTCCATGCCCCACGCCTGGAAACCGAACCAGTTGTTGCTCGCCGGGTCGTGGTAGACCGGCTGCCAGTCGTACGCCATGCCGTAGAAGGTCGACGTGCCGGCCGGAGGCTTGCTGTAACTCCCCTCCCAGCTGTTGGTGCAGCCGCCCGCGAACGCGCCCTCGCTCGACTGCAGCCAGGTCAGGAACTCCAGCTGCCGGGTCAGGCTCTTGGACCAGTCGCCCCTGGCCGTGGCCGACTTGGGGGTCAGCGCCGGTACGTTGGACAGCGCCCAGGCCGCCAGCGGGTTCTGGTAGCCCTGGTGGGAGGCGCTGTCGCCGATGCGCCAGGCCCATCCGCCGCCGCTGCCCGCCGCGGCCCCGCCCCAGGCGTAGTACCAGGAGAGCAGGTAGTGCTGGGAGTCACGGCCTGAACCGGCCGGGCAGGAGGCCGGGTCGGTGCAGTCGCCGACCCGCTTGAAGTACTTGTCGAACATCGCGTAGCGGAGGTAGTCGCCCATCTTGGCGGCCTTCGCGACCGAGCTCGCGACGTCGCTCGCCTTGCCCTGGGCGGTGGCCCAGCGGTTCGCCCAGTAGGCAGCCTGCACCGCACGGGCGTCGGCGTCCGGCGCGTTGGTGTACTTCCACTGCTTGGCGTAACTGGAATCGCCGACGAACAGATCGAGGTAACCGTTGGGGCCGCCGTACTTGAACAGGTCCGTGGTGGGCTGGGGGACCGTCTCCCACACCGATTCCTGCGCACCGCGCTGGTAGGTGTTGATGAAGGAGGCGCCGGCGCCCGGTCCGGCCTCGCCGCCGGTGCCCGGCTTGTTGCCGTAGCCGTACACGTTGTCCAGGTCCATCAGCCAGTGCATGCCGTAGACGTCCATCGTCCCGTAGGACGCGGCGAGCTCCGTGGCGAGCGGGTCCGCGCCGGACTTGACCGTGCCGTCCAGGGCGGAGGGGTAGGCGCTCGGCAGCGGGTGCTCCGGGGCGTAGGTGGCGGGGGACGACGGGTTGTAGGAGTCGGCGGTCGACTGGTCCGCGTGCTGCGGAATGATCGTCTTCTCGGCCACGGTCCAGGCAGCGTTGAAGGGCGCCCAGTTGCCGGTCACCCTGCCGTACGCGGCCTCCAGCCACATCCAGAAGCTGACGGCCTCCGACGTCGTCTGGTGGCCGTGGTCGGGGGCCTCGACCATCAGGGTCTCGACGGAGTGGTACGGCAGGCCGTCCGGGCTGAAGTAGCCGTTGGCGGGTGCCTTGATCTTGGCGTACTGGGTCAGGAAGGCCTGGGTGTACGGGTCGTCGGCCGCGGCCGTGGCCGACGCGGCACGAGCTCCGCTGTCGGCCGCCTGGGCGGCGGGCTTGGCGACGGCTATGCCCTGTGCCATGCCGATGGCGACGATGCTGCCACCGAGGGCGCTGCTGAATGTTCTACGTGATATCGACACAAATCCTCCGCTGGCGGGTGTCGTTGGGGGAAGGGAGGGGTGCGGGAAGGGGAAGGAGGGGGAAGGGCAAGGCGTTCGTCGAGGGGGAACGGGGCGGTGCGGCCGGGGGCCGGCGATCAGGGCTCGATGCCCCAGACCCGCTCGCCGCCCACGTACACGGCGACCTTGGGGGCGTCCGCGTACGAGGTGCCGCTGCCGTAGCTGTAGTCGTCCGACTCGTCGAAGACGGACCAGTCCGTCTTGTTCAGGCGCATCTGGATCTCGCCCGTCGTGGCGCCCGGGGCGAGGCTGCCGCTGCTGAAGCCCACTTCGAGGTAGTGGTCCGCGCCGGCCTTCGGGGTACCCGCCGCGAGCACCCGATGGGTCACGGCGGAGCAGCCGATCGGCGACCAGTCGCACCACGTGCTGTATGTGGCAGCCCCGTTGCCGGCGGTGAACCAGTACCGCAGGGTCACGTCCCGCAGACTGACCGCCGTGGTGCCGGTGTTCACCAGTTCGAGGCCGGGTTTGATCTGGTTGTCGCCCACCGACGAGTCGCTGTTGCGGTACCGCGCCTTGAGCGCCCCCGGGTCACCGCCCTCACCGCCGTCGTCCCCGCCACCGTCCTCGCCGCCCAGTGCGGTGCGCACGGCGGAGAAAGCGGGCTTGGGTGCCAGGTTCTCGTCGTACAGGTTGGCCGCGCCCTGGCCCGGGAACGTGCTCGGGACCCAGGAGTACTTGTCCGTGTAGTCCCAGACCGTGATGCCGACGCAGCGCCCGACCGCCAGGCAGGCCTCGACGACCTGCCGGTAGTAGCTGGACTGTGTGGTGGTCTTGGCGGCATCGGCGGGCAGTTCCATGCGCACGTCGAGTTCGGTGACCGCCACGTCGAGGCCGAGGTCGGCGAACCGCTGCATGTTCGCCCGCATCTGGTACGGGAAGCCGTACTGGACGGCCAGATGCGCCTGCATGCCGACTCCGTCGAGCGGTACACCCTCGGCCAGCAGTTCGGTGACCAGGGCGTACATGGCGTCGCTCTTCGCGCCCAGCCCCTCGATGTTGTAGTCGTTGAGGTACAGCTTGGCGTCCGGGTCCGCTTCATGGGCGGCGCGCAGGGCGGTGGCGACGTAGCCGGTGCCCATCGCGTTGTAGAAGGGACTCGTGCGGAAGGTCCCGTCCTCGTTGAACGGTTCGTTCACCACGTCCCATGCGGCGACCGCGCCACGGTAGTGGGTCGCCTCCTCGGTGATGTGATGGGTCATCGCGGCCTCGACCTGCGCCGACGGCAGCGCGCCCACCCAGCTGGGCAGCTGGCTGTGCCAGACGAGGGTGTGGCCGCGCACGGTCTGGCCGTGCTGCGCCGCGAAGTCGGTGATCACATCGCCCTTGGCGAAGTTGAACTGGCCCTGGACAGGCTCGGTGGTGTCCCACTTCATGGAGTTGCCCGGGGTGATCTGTCCGAACTCGGAGCCCAGGGTTGCCGTGTAGGCGGCATCGGTCAGTTCGGGGTTGTCCGTGGCGGAGCCGAAGTACTTGCCCTGGGCGGCGGCGAGTTCGTGCAGGGTGTCCTGCTGGGCCGCGGTCGCCGGCCCACTCGCGAGGGCGAGGGCGAGGGTGAGTGCTCCGGCCAGGAGGACCGGGAGACCTCTGGCGCGGTCGTGCCTGGAGCGCTTCATTGAGCTCATGACAAACCCCTTCCTCTGCCGGGCGGTGTGGAGAGTGGCGGGGCGCGTCCGTGCCTCGCCACGCCCCCTTCACCACCTGGTGCTGGTGGTGAAGGGGGTAAGTGGACTGTGCGGGTACTGGTGTGGGAGCGCTCCCAAGGTGACGTGGTGTCGAGCACCTGTCAAGACTTGAATCACAACTGTCTTACGGGCGCGTTAACGCGACCACACCTTGAACGGGCTTTACCGCAGGTGGGGTTGTGACTCGTCGAATAAATTCGACGCGCGTTGTCGCCGTCGAATGAATTCGACGCACGCTGTCACCCGTCGAATAAGTTCGACGCATGTTGTCGCCGTCGAATGAATTCGACGCGCGTTGTCACCCGTCGAATGAATTCGACGTACAGCGAGGAGCGGCGGGACCCGCCGAGGAGAGCGGTGCCTTTCCGGCCGCGGCGAGAACACCCGAGGAGGTGTGCGGCCTTGGTGCGTTACCGTTCGCATCCGTGTAACGGAAGGCCGTTCCGCGCCTGGCCGGCGGTAAGGGGAGTGCGCCCCTCCGGCGGCATCGGGAGGGCCGCCGCGGCGGTCCGTGCGTGTCGCGCGGGGCGCCGGGGGAGCCGGTGTCCACGGTGCGGTCATGGCATCCACATGGCCACGGGGGACGGGGCACCTCCGGGCCGGCCGTACCGCCGATCCGTCGGGGTCTCGCCCCGCGCGCGGGCGCCGGTGGGCGAGGTCGTTGCCGGGGCGCGGCGATCGGCTGCCTGCGTCCCGTTCCGCCTCCGCACCTGCAAATCTCCCCGACCGGTACGTGCTCGTCGTCCACCTCCCCGGACGCACGGCCGGCTGCCGTCCTCGTCGCCCTGCCGGAGTCCCGGCGGGCCGGGCCGACAGCGGACCGCTCCTTGCGATCATGGCCGGGTGAGCGACCGACGCGCGAAGGGCCTGGGCACCATGAAAGAGAAGAACTCCCGCACTCCGGGCGAAGAGGCTGTTCGCGGCGCTGCCCCGCACGGCGCCCCCGTCGGCGGTGCTCCCGTCGGCGGTGCTCCTGGGGGGCGTGCAGCCGTCGTCCTGAGCGACGAGCCCGGCTCGTTTCCCCGGGGTGTACTGGCCGAGCGCCACCCCGCTCTCATCCGGCAGGTACGGGACGCTCTTCCGTACGGCCGCCGACAGCACGAGGCCCTCGATGCCCTGCTGGACGAGATCGCCGACGACGTCGTCGGACCGCTCGACCCCGCGGACCCCGACCACGGGCCATGGGCGCTCTGGGCGGAGGAGTACGTGGGGGGCTCGTGGTTCGACGCCCCGTTCCTCTGGGCCGAGAACTACTTCTACCGCAGGCTCCTCGGCGCCGTCGGGTACTTCGGTCCGGGACCGTGGCGGGGAGTCGACCCCTTCGCGCCGTTCAAGCGGGCCGAACTGCGGGGCGAGGCGGTCGAGGAGGAGCTGCGGGCCCTGGACGCGCTCGCCGACGCCCCGGCCGGTCGGCGGGGTGCGGCCCTCCTGCACGCCTCGCTCTGGGGCAACCGCGCGGACCTCGGCTTCCGCATCTCGGCGGGGGAGCAGGTGGGGGCACCGGTGGCGGACGGCGCCGCGGCCTCGGCGCTGGTCGCCGACGACAGCGCCCTGCTGTGGCACCTCCTGCCCGTCGGCGCCCCGGCCGCGGTGGCCGTGGTGGCCGACAACGCGGGACGCGAGCTGATCCCCGATCTCGTCCTCGTCGACCACCTCCTCGAACGCGCGCATGCCGAGCGGGTCGTGCTGTACGTCAAACCCTCCCCGTACTTCGTCTCCGACGCGATGACCGCCGACGTGGTCGACTGCCTCCGCCGCCTGGTCGAGGCACCCGGAGAGGCGGGCCGGACGGGGGACCGGCTCTGGATCGCCATGGCCGGAGGAAGCCTGGAGATCCGTACCCACCCGTTCTTCTGCGCCCCGTTCGGCTACGAGGAGATGCCCGAGGACCTGCGGAACGAGTTCGCGGGCGCGGCGCTCACCATCCTGAAGGGGGACCTCAACTACCGCCGCCTGGTGGGCGACCGGCGTTGGGAGGCCACGGTGCCCTTCGCCGATCGCACCGCGTACTTCCCGGGGGCCGTCGCGGCCCTGCGGACGCTGAAGTCCGACGTCGTCGTGGGCCTGGAGCAAGGAGTGCTGGACACCCTGGAACAGTCCGGTGCCCCCTGGCGTACGAGCGGCACGCACGCGCTGATCCAGGTGCGGCCGTAGGGAGTGTGCCGGAAGTCGCGTCGTCCGCCCCGAGGGCGGGTCGGACGGAGTCCGGTGCGTGTGATCGCGAGGCGGGGGGCCGCCCCCGGTTCCGGATGTGCCGGGGTGATCCGGACAACGCGGCGGGCGTACGTGCGCCGCGTTGTCCGGACATGCGGGACTTTCGGCACACCCCCCTTGCGCCGGACAGGGATGACGCGGGGGCCCGGCCGCGGGTCGCGGGTGCCCGCGCGACGATCACGCCGGTCGGTGGGAGGTGAGGGCGTCGTCGGTAGCCGTGGGGCGACGGACGACGACGCCCTGCCGGGCGTGGGGATCAGCCCGCGCGACGCGTCCTGACTCCGTCGACCTCGAAGTCGTAGACGGCCCCGTTGATCCGCAAGCCGTCGACGGCGCCGATCCACATGTAGTCGCGGCCCTTGCCCACCGCGGCGGTGAGGATGGCCGGCTGTGTGCCGCCGTCGTCGAGCGCGGTCTTCAGCTGCGGGAAGGTGCACGGGGTCGCCAGAGTGCAGCCGGTCACGGTGCCCGCGTTGCCCGTGAGGATCCACGTACCGGTCGTGGTGGCGTCCAGGTAGCCGCTCCAGCGGTTCGTCACCGGGGAGGCCGGCGGCATCCACACCATCGACGAGAAGGTGGTGGCCGGGGCGGCGGCGAGGTTCGGATTGATCTCGAACGTGATGTCCGGCATGTTCGCCGGGCCGCCGTAGGAGACGTTCTCGCCGGTCTGGAAGACGTGGAAGCCGACCTTGTCGAGACCCCGGGTGCCAAGGACCGGCTTGCCGTAGAAGTCGACCTCGTTGCCGAAGCTGACCTTCTCACTGGACGGAGTCAGGGAAGTGGAGCGATCCGCCACCTCGATCCCGAGGCTGCCCCGTCCGTAGGGCGGCCTCGCGGCGGTTCCCGTCACGCCGAACGATCCGTACGGGCCGTTCCGCGGAGCAGCGACGGGAGAGCCGATCGTGTTGCGGGTGATGACGCCCCAGTGGTCCGGGCTTCCCCGATCACCGCCGGCCGGGGCGGAGACCGGAACGGTTCCGGCGCCGATCGCGGCCAGCGCCGTTACCCCAAGCGCGATCTTCCACTTCATGGTGAAGCGAGCGCTCACGCTCACTCCTTTCGTGGGTGGTACGTGGAGGGCAGGACAGACGCCTTGGCCAGGCCTGCGTTTCGCACGACACGGTAGGGATCGTCAACGGTGGAACCGGTCGCGACGCCTCACGTCCGCGGCATTTAATCCCCATGGCGGAGTGACCCCGCAGCCGTTCCGCGAGCGCTCGGGTGTCCTTGGTCTTCCTCGGAGTCGGGTTCTCGCCGGGCGGCGGATCGGGCGCGATCCGCCGCCCGGCGTTCAGCCGGTCGCCGCCGCGGTCAGTCGAACTCCTCGATGTACTCCTCCGGTGGGCCGAGTTCGGGACGGTCCCGCAACTCGACTTCCTCGCCCAGCTGTTCCAGTTCGAGGACGGTGATGATGTTGTCGCCGGAACGCAGCAGCGGTGCCGGGCAGTACAGGGTGACCTGGGGCCCGATCTCCCAGTAGCGGCCGAGCAGGAAGCCGTTGACCCAGACGAAGCCGCGCCGCGAACCGGGCAGCGCGAGGAAGGTGTCCGCCGGGGTGCCGACATGGAGCCGGGCGACGGCGAACCCGGTGGTGGGCGTACCCGGGCCGGTGGCCGGCGTGCCGGGGTCATCGGCAGGCGCGTGGCCGGAGGCGAACGCCTCGGTGAGTTCCGCGTCGGACCACTCCTGGAGCGCGACCGGCGCGCTCTCCCAGCCCTGCACGGTGCGCCGGTCGACCAGAACCGGGCCGAGCAGGCCCTTGTGCCCGCCGACGGCCGGTCCGTAGTTGATCCGGCCGAGGTTCTCGACCAGGACCTCCAGTTCCACGGTCTCGCCGGTTCCCGCCACGGACAGTTCCCGAGAGTCGGCGTCGGCGATGCCGAGGAAGGCGCCGTCGACGAAGACGAGGGCGCGGTCGCGTACGTCGGTGAGGGTCAGCCGGTGCGTGCCCGCCGGGATGCGCGGGTGCGCGGTGTACAGGACCATGCCCGCGTCCAGGCCGAGTTGCTCGAACGTGGCGGGGCGCGGGGCGGTGCTGGTGGTCGTCGGCCGTACGGCGCGCAGCCCGGGGAGAAGGCCGGCCCGGTGCGTGAGCGGGACGCGGGCGGGCGGGAGCGTCGGCAGCCGCTCGGGCGACCGGAGGGGGCCCTCGGCGCCGAGCGCCTCGCGCATGGCGAAGAACTTCGGTGTGAGCCTGCCGTCCTCGGCGATCGGCGCGTCGGAGTCGTAGCTGGTCACGATGGGTTCCAGCCGGCCGTCCGACTCGTTGGCACCTGCCCACAGACCGAAGTTGGTGCCGCCGTGCGCCATGTAGATGCTGACGCTGCCGCCGTCCGCGACGATGCCGCGCAGGGTGTGCACCGCGCTCTCCACGCCGCGTACGTGGTGCCGCTTGCCCCAGTGGTCGAACCAGCCGTTCCAGAACTCGGCGACCAGGAAGGGCTCTTCGGGGCGCCGGCCCGCCAGGAGCCGGCGGGCGGCCTCGGGCTTGGAGCCCAGGGTTGCGGCCATCAGGGTGCCTGGCAGGGAACCGCCGTCCAGCATCAGTTCGGTGGGGCCGTCCGCCGTGAACAGCAGCTCGGTGATGCCCCGTTCGGTCAGGGCCTCGCGGCTCCAGCGCATGTAGGCGTGGTCGTCGCCGTAGCTGCCGAACTCGTTCTCCACCTGCACCGCGACGACCGGCCCGCCCTCGGACGCCTGGAGCGCGGCGATGCGGGGGATCAGGTCGTCGAACCAGGTGCCGACGGCCGAGGTGAACAGCGGGTCCGAACTGCGCAGGGCGAGGTCGCGGCCGGTGATCCAGCCGGGCAGACCGCCGTTGGACCACTCCGCGCAGATGTAGGGGCCGGGCCTGACGATGACGTCGAGGCCCTCCTCTCCCACCGTACGGATGAAGCGTTCGAGGTCCCGCCAGCCGTCGAAGTCCGGCGCCCGGTCCTCGCGCGGCTGGTGGAAGTTCCAAGCCACGTACGTGTCGATGGTGTTGAGCCCGAGATCGGCGATCCGGCGGATGCGGTCCCGCCAGAGATCGGGATGGACCCGGAAGTAGTGCAGCGCTCCCGACAGAATGCGGTGCGGAACGCCGTCGCGGTACATGCGGCCTTCGCGCCAGGACAGAGCGGCGGTGGCGGGGCCCGCCACCGCATCGTCCGTGGGGCGTGCCGAGGGGATGTGTGTCGTGGGCGACTCAGTCACGGCGCGAGCGTATGTTATCGATGACATGTATAACAAGCTTGGTAGAGTCCAGCAGCCGATCCCGGAGGATGGAGCGTCTTGAGCGAGGACATCTCTTGAACGAGGACATCGCGAGGCCGAGACAGCCGAGCATGGCCGACGTGGCCCGGATCGCCGGAGTGTCGGCGCAGACGGTGTCACGTGCTCTGCGCGGTTCGCCGAACGTCACGCCCGACACCAACCGGCGCGTGCTCGCGGCGGTGGAGCAGGTCGGCTACCGCTTCAACAGCGCCGCGAGGGCGCTCTCTTCGGGCCGCAGCCACACCATCGGGCTCGTGCTGCTGGAGTCCGGCGGGTACTACTCGCGCTCGGCGGTCACCGCCGGTGTCGAGTCGGCCGCAGGTGCGGCGGGGTACGCGGTGAGCATCGCCACCATCGCCGGGCTCGACGCCGGCCTGATGGAGCGGTCCCTGGCCAGACTCGCCGACCAGGGCGTCGACGGTCTGGTGATCGCCGTGCCGCTCCTGTCGGTGACGCAGAAGATAGAGGACCTCACCCGCGAGATCCCGACCGTCACCCTCGACGGGTCGCGGACGCAGGGGGCCAGGGTGCTCGGGATCGACCAGGCGGAGGCGGGCCGGCTGGCCACGCAGCACCTGCTCGACCTGGGGCATCGCCAGGTCTGGCACATTGCCGGGCCGGACGAGTGGATCGAGGCGCGCCGGCGCCGCCAGGGGTGGCGGGAGTGCCTGGACGCGGCCGGGATCGAGCCGCCGACCCCGCTGGAGGGGGACTGGTCGCCCGACTCCGGCTACCGGCAGGGGCAGATCATCGCGATGATCCCCGAGATCACCGCGGTCTTCGTCGCGAGCGACGAGATGGCGTTCGGGGTGATCAGGGCCCTGCGCGAACGCGGCCGGTCGGTGCCCGACGACGTCTCCATCGTGAGCGTCGACGACATCGCGCTGGCGGCCTACTGCGCGCCGCCCCTGACGACCGTCCGGCAGGACTTCTACGGGTACGGCGCGGCGGCCGTCACGCTGCTGCTCCAGGGGGAGGCCGACGTCGAGGACGCGGCCGTCACCGCGTCCCTGTCGGTGCGCGGCTCCACCGCACCGCCGCGCCAGGGGTGAGACCGGGGCTCCGGCCCCGGTCGTCCCCTTTTCACCCTGTTCGCCTTGATGGTCCAGGGGTGTTCCGATCGTCCCGCTCGCCCCGGCTCCGTGGGCCGCGGTGCCCATCCCGCTCGCCCGGGCCCCGTGGGAACCGGCGCCCGTCCTGCCGTGCCCATTCGTCCCGCTCACGCGTGGTTCGCGACGGTTCGGTGCCGGTCCGGGGTGGGCTCGTACGAAAAGAGTCACAGGTGCTCGTGCGGCGTCCCGTGCGTGCGCGACCGTGTCCGCGCGTCCTGGCGCTCCGCCGGAATTCCCTTGTGGACACCGGGCGCTGACGCCTGATCGCGCCCCGGCCGGCCCGTGTCCGAGGTCCTGAACGGACCGGGCGCGGCGGTCCAAATGGCCTCGATGTGAGCCGTTCGCTGAATCGACCTCATCTGACCCCTTGCGCCGTCATGTGATCGATGCCATCGTACGCACCATGTTATCGGTGCCACCGTAACAACGCCGGATCAACGAAGATCCAAGTCCGGCCCTGCGGTGGCGCGGCGCCGGGCGATGCGGCCCCCCGACAGGGGCCATGCCCGGCCCGCTCTGCCACTCGCAGTCAGATGGGCAACTTGTCCCCGGGAAGGACCCCCAATGAGGAGATCGCTCGCCTTTGCAGGCACCGCTGTCACGGTGCTCGGGCTGCTCGCCACCGGATGTTCGGGAGGCGGCGACAGCGCGGACTCGGGCAAGACGACACTCAAGGTCGCAGCCCTCGAAGGCGGCTACGGCCGGGACATGTACACGCAGGTCATCAAGGCCTACGAGGCGGCGCACCCGGATGTCGACGTCCAGCTCCAGATCTCGAAGAGCATCGAGGACGAGATCACCCCGAACATGAAGGCCGGCAAGTACCCGGACGTCGTGGTGCTCGGCCAGGGCCGCAAGGCCGCCCTCACCGAGACCCTGGTCAAGGACAAGGCCGTGGAGGACCTCACCTCCGTCCTCAAGGCGAAGGTCCCCGGCGAGACCACGACGGTCGGCGACAAGCTCACCCCGGGCATCGTCGGCAACCTGAACACCAACCCGTACGGCACGGACAAGACGTACCTGATGCCGATGTACTACGCGCCGACGGGACTCTTCTACAACCAGGGCCTCTTCGAGAAGAACGGCTGGAAGACCCCGGCCACCTGGGACGACATGTTCGCGCTCGGCGACAAGGCGAAGAAGGCGGGCATACCCCTCTTCACCTACCCGACCGCCGGCTACCTCGACTCGTACTTCTTCGCGCTGCTCGCCGACGTCGGCGGGGAGCAGTTCTACACCGACGTCATGACGTACAAGAAGGACGTCTGGAAGACGCCGAACGCGAAGAAGGCGCTGGACATCACCACCAAGCTGCTCGGCTACGCCGCGCCGACCACCGTCGGCTACGCCAACGAGCAGGACTTCACCAAGAACCAGCAGTCGATCCTGGACAACAAGGCGCTGTTCATGCCGAACGGCACCTGGATCACGGGTGAGATGGCGGACGCCCCGCGCGCCGACGGCTTCACCTGGGGCCTGACCCCGCTGCCGGCCGTCACCGCCGGAGCCAAGCGCTACCTGACGACCTCCGTCGAGTCGGTGTGGGTCCCCAGCGCCGCGCAGCACAAGGACGCGGCGAAGGACTTCGTCGCCTACCTGTACTCCGACGAGGCCGCGAAGATCTTCGCCAAGTCGAACGCGATCCAGCCGATCCAGGGCATTGCCGACACCCTGACCGGTGAGAGCGCCACGTTCTACAAGCTCTACGAGGACCCGTCGGTCTCCGCGCTCGTCGGCGGCTTCGCGAGCACCTCTCCGGTCGAGGGCGTCGACATCAAGTCCACGCTCTTCGACACCGCCAACAGCATCATCAGCGGCGACACCACCGAAGCGAAGTGGCAGTCCGCGCTGAACGAGGCCAGCGAGAAGCTGCGCCAGGCGGGCAACTGATGTGCCCGGCGGCGACCCGGCCGACCCGGGCCGCCGCCGGCGCCTCCATCGGGGCGCGCGTCGAAAGCCCCGCCGGACCCGCCCTACGGGCCGGCGGCGCGACTTTCGGCACACGCCCTGGCCGGGAGAGCTTCCCGGCCCCCTCAGGACTGCCTCGTACGACCGAAGGACCGGCACGGTGACGACCCTCTCCACCCCACCCCAAGACTCAGCGGACCCCGTATCGAAAACGCGGACGTCCGCCGGTGAATCCCGGCGCGGCAAGGCGTCCCCCGCACGCCGGTCCGGCCATACCCGCTTCGTGCTCGCCTGCCTGCTCCCGGCGCTGGTGCTCTTCGCGGTGTTCATGGTCTACCCGACCGTGAACGTGTTCCGGATGTCGCTCTACACCTGGAGCGGCTTCTCCCCGGACATGAAGTTCGTGGGGCTGGACAACTTCCGCCACCTCATCGACGACGAGCAGTTCGTGCGGGCGTTCCAGAACACGGTGACGCTGCTGGTCGTGGTCACCGCGGTGACGATGGGGATGGGCCTCTTCCTCGCCGCGATCATGACGCGGCAGAAGCTGCGCAGCCGCAACTTCCTCCGGTTCGTCCTCTACATCCCCAACGTGCTTTCCGTGGTCGTGATCGCGGCGGTCTTCTCCGCCATCTACGACCAGAACAACGGTCTGCTCAACAGCATGCTGCGCCTGGTCTCCCTCGACAGCTGGCAGCAGGTCTGGCTCGGCGACCAGAAGGTCGTGCTCTACTCCGTCGGCATCGCGATGGTCTGGCAGTCCCTGGGCTACTACATGGTCCTCTACATGTCGAGCATGTCGAGCATCCCCGAGGAGCTGTACGAGGCCAGCGGGCTCGACGGAGCCTCCGCCACCCGGCAGTTCTTCTCCATCACGATGCCGCTCATCTGGCAGAACCTGCGGACCTCGCTGACCTTCTTCATCATGAGCGCGGTCAACCTCAGCTTCGTGCTGGTCCGCGCGATGACCGGCGGCGGCCCCGACAGCTCCTCCGAGGTCCTGCTGAGCTACATGTACAAGCAGGCGTACACGAACTCCTCGTACGGCTACGGCATGGCCATCGGTGTCGTCATCTTCGCGTTCTCCTTCCTCGTGTCGCTCCTGATGAGCCGGGCGACCAAGCGCGAGCCCCTTCAGTTCTGAGGACAGACACCATGACCGTGATCAACACACCCCGCCCTCCCGCCGCCCGCTCGCGGATCGGCCGCGTACTCACGTACGTGCTCGTCATCGCCCTCGCCCTCGCCATCGCGGTGCCGGTCGCCTGGGTGCTGCTCGCCTCGCTGAAGAAGAAGAGCGAGTTCTTCGGCAGCCCGTGGTCGCTGCCCGAGGGGCTGCGCCTGCAGAACTACGTCGACGCGTTCACCGACGCCCACATGGGCCAGTACTTCCTGACCTCGGTGTTCGTCACCGTGCTCGGCCTGGTCCTGGTCCTCGTGGTCTCCGTGCCGGCCGCGTACGTCATCGCCCGGTACGAGTTCAAGGGCAAGGGTTTCGTCGAACTCCTCCTGCTCGGCGGGCTCTTCGTCAACGTCAACTACATCGTCGTCCCGATCTTCCTGATGCTGGTCGACTGGGACAAGGCGCTCGTCGACGTCTTCCCCGGCGGGTTCTTCCTCGACAACCCCTCGGTGCTCTCGCTCGTCTACGCGGCCACGTCGATCCCCTTCACGATCTACCTGCTCACCGCGTACTTCCGGTCCATCCCGGTCGCCTACGAGGAGGCCGCGTCGATCGACGGGGCGTCCCGGTTCCGGATCATGACCCGGATCATGCTGCCGATGGCCCGGCCCGCGATCACCACCGTGATCCTGTTCAACTTCCTCGCCTACTGGAACGACTTCATCATCTCGCTGACCCTGCTTCCCGGCGAGGGAAAGACCGTCCAGGTCGGCCTGCTCAACCTGTTCACGGCACAGAAGGCGGCGGCGGACTACGGACGCCTGTACGCCGGCATGGTCATCGTCATCGTCCCCGTCCTGATCGTCTACGCCTTCATCCAGAAGCGGCTCATCGAGGGCATGGCATCCGGCGGCGTCAAGGGCTGACGGGCCCACAGCGACCGGGCCCGAGCGGCCCGGCGGAAGGAAGACCGACATGAAGGACTCGACGCGTACGGCGCTGCTCGTCGGCGTGCGCACGCTCGTCGCGGCGGCCTGCGTGGCGCTCGTCGTGGTGGAGCGCAAGACGATCGGCTGGGGACACCTCGGCATCATGCTCCTCGCGCTGGCCGGGCTGATGGCCCTGCTCGCCTCGTACAACCGGAGGTACCAGTGACCACCGCGGCCGCGTCCGCACGGGCGCTCGCCGAGGTCCGGCCGAGCGAGCGGCAGCTCGCCTGGCAGGAGATGGAGTTCTACGGCTTCATCCACTTCGGCATGAACACGATGACCGACCGGGAGTGGGGCGAGGGGCACGACGCCCCGGCCCTCTTCGACCCGGCAGACCTCGACGCCGACCAGTGGGTGGCCTCGCTCAAGAGCGCGGGGATGACCGGCGTCATCCTCACCTGCAAGCACCACGACGGCTTCTGCATGTGGCCGAGCGACGCCACCGACTACTCGGTCGCCTCCTCGCCGTGGCGCGGCGGCACGGGCGACGTGGTCGCCGAGGTGGCCGAGGCGGCCCGCCGGCACGGCCTGAAGTTCGGCGTCTACCTCTCGCCGTGGGACCGCACCGAGGCGTCCTACGGCTCCGGGAGCGCGTACGACGACTTCTACGTCGCCCAGCTCACCGAACTGCTCACCCGCTACGGCCCGGTGTTCTCCGTGTGGCTGGACGGCGCCAACGGCGAGGGCCCCAACGGCAAGCGCCAGGTCTACGACTGGGAGCGCTACTACGCGGTGGTCCGCGAGCTCCAGCCCGACGCGGTGATCAACGTGTGCGGCCCCGACGTCCGCTGGTGCGGCAACGAGGCCGGCGAGACCCGCCCCGACGAGTGGAGCGTGGTCCCGCGCGCCCTCCAGGACGCCGAGCGGACCGCCTCCGTCTCGCAGCAGGCGGACGACGGCGCGTTCTCCCGCCTCGTCCGCAGCGACGACCGCGACCTGGGCAGCCGGGCCGCGCTCGCCGGCCACGAGTCGGACCTGGTCTGGTACCCGGCCGAGGTCAACACCTCGATCCGCCCCGGCTGGTTCCACCACACCGCCGAGGACACCGAAGTCCGCCCGGTGGACGAGCTGTTCACCATCTACCGGCGTGCCGTCGGCGGCAACTCCTGCTTCCTGCTGAACGTCCCCCCGGCCGCGGACGGACGTCTGCGGGACGCCGACGTGGCAGCCCTGGACGGACTCGGCCGGCGCATCGAGGAGTTCCGCTCCCGCCGGATCGAGGCCACCGCGACGGTCACCTCCGGCACCCCCGGGGACGTCGCCACCGCCTGGCCCGGCAAGGCGGAGGCGCCCTGGCGCCCGGACGGCACCGACACCGCCCCCACCGTGACCCTCACCTTCGACGGGCCCCGCCGGATCGAGGCGGTCGTGCTCGGCGAGGACATCGCCCAGGGCCAGCGCGTCGAACACGTCGTCGTCCGGGGCGCCCTGGGAGGTGAGTGGACCACGCTCGCCGAGACGAGCGCGGTGGGCTACCAGCGCATCCTCACCTTCCCGCCCGCCGAGGCCGACACGGTCGAGTTCGCGATCACCGCGGCCCGGGACACCCCCGTCGTCGCCCGGGTGGCGGCGATCGGGGCGGGTTCGTGAAGGGCGCGGCGCCCGGCACACGGGCGCCGCGCCCCCCGGCGGGCACCCGCAAGCCCGGCTCCGGCAAGCCCGGCTCCGGCAAGCCCGGTTCGGGCAGGCCCGGCTCGCGCAAGCCGGCCGCCGCGCGCGGCACCGGTGCCGCCACGCGCCCGGCACCGGCACCGCGGCGCATGTCGCGGCGGACCCTCGCCGCGGTGACCGGCGCCGTGCTCGCCGTCGTCGCGGTGGTCGTCGCGACGGTGACGACGTCCGGCGGCCACCGGGGAGACGACGTCGCCACCCTGGGCGGGCGCCCGGTCACCCGCGACGAACTCCTCTTCCACATGGGACGGCTCGCGCCCACCGTGCAGAACGAGCTGACCACCACCTACCACCTGGCCACCCCGTTCAGCTGGAACGCGAAGGCGGGGGCGAAGACGGCGCTCCAGCGCCTGGAGACCAGCGCGTTCGACGAGATCCGCGAGGACCGGGCCACCCTCGTCCTCGCGCAGCAGCAGGGTCTCGTCGACTCCGTCGACTTCGCGGACCTCTCCGCGGAGCGCACGGCGGAGAACGAGGCCCGCACCCAGGCGGTCCAGGCCGGACAGACGGTCTACGGGGTCACCGACTTCTCCCCCGAGGAGTACTGGACCCACCGGCTGACCGAACTCACCACCAGCCTCGAGGACCTGCTCAGCAAGAATCCGGGCGACCCGCTCCACGTCACCGACGCCGAGGTCCGCAAGGCCTTCGACGCGGACCCGGACTCCTGGAGCGCCAACGCGACCACGTACGCGTACACGCAACTCGTGGTCCAGGTGCCGGACGGCGCCCCCGCGGACTTCGCCGGCGGCCTCCAGCGCCGGGTGAAGGCCGCCGGGCACCTCGCGGACGTCACCGGGGTGCCGGACGCCGAGGTCACCACCGGCACCTACGGCGGCAGCGGCTCGACCGGGCTGAGCACCCACGACCAGGACCTCGTCTCCGTACTCGGGGACCTTCACCAAGGCCAGGTCTCCGGGCCCGTCAAGGGCACCGGCCAGATCACGTACTACCAGCTCGACAGCGTGAAGACCGACAAGGACAAGGCGTTCACCGAGTACTCCCAGCGGATCCGCCAGTCGCTCGTCGAGAAGAAGTACGCCACCTACCTCCAGCGCCGGGCCGACGACGCCTCGATGCACGTCGACAGCTCGGCGGTGGCCGCCATCAACGCGAAGGACGTGCAGCAATGAGACCTGCCGACATCGGCCCGCCCGCCGACGAGGCGTCGGTGAAGCGCCCGTGGCTCACCACACGGACGGTTCGCACCGGCCTCGCCTCCGTGCTCGCCGCGCTGCTCGTGGGGTCGCTCGCCCCGGCCGCGCACGCCGCGAGCGAACCGAAGCACGCCGCCGCTCCCGCCCCCGCTCCCGCCCCCGCCGCCGGCAAGTCCTGGCCCGGCAACAAGCACAACGCGACGGGCGGCAAGGACTACTACATCGACGCCACGCTCGGCCACGACACCGCGGCCGGCACCTCGCCGAAGAACGCCTGGCGCAGCCTGGCCAAGGCGAACGCGACGACGTTTCTGCCCGGCGACCGCATCCTGCTCAAGGCCGGCGAGCAGTGGCAGAACGAGCAGCTGTGGCCGAAGGGCTCCGGCAGCGCGGGCAAGCCGATCACCATCTCGGCGTACGGCGACAAGCGCGCCGGACGGCCGTACATCGCGGCCAACGGCAACGTGCCCAGCCCGTTCAACGCCGACGGCACGAAGAACCCGCAGACCGTCGGTCTGACCGGCGCCATCGTGCTGCGCAACCAGCAGTACTGGGACATCGACAACGTCGAGCTGTCCAACGACGACGACTTCGCGACGGACATCACCAAGGGCAGTTACGTCCGCGACGGCATCATGGTCTCGATCAACGCCGACCTGTTCCCGGACGGCGCGGACACGGTCATGGATCACTTCCGCATATCGGACATCTACGTCCACAACCTCGACGGTCCGAGCAGCTGGCAGAAGATCCACTACGGTGCGGTCGACTTCCAGGTCTTCGGCAGCAAGAGCTACAAGGCGTACCCGGCCGGCGGATACCACTTCCAGGACGTCCGGATCGAGAACAACACCTTCGAGAACGTCGAACTGCACGCGGTGCAGTTCGCGTTCAACTGGTTCGCCGCCGACAGCGCCGACTCCGGCCAGTACGACGAGGCCGGCAAGTGGCACGAGGGCTGGGAGCAGCTCTGGGTACGCACCCGCGACCTGTACAGCCGTGACGTCTACATCGGCCACAACTACGCCAAGAGCATCGGCCAGGGCGCCTTCCAGCTCGCCGACTCGCAGCGGATGACGGTCGAGTACAACGAGGTCAACGGCTTCCTGGAGCGCTACAACGCGGTCTCCTGCGGGCTCTACCTGTGGGCCGGCGCCGACTCGACCATGCAGTACAACGAGGTCTACGGCGGTCCGGACAACGAGTACGACGGCACCCCCTGGGACCTGGAGTACACCAACTTCAACGTCACGTACCAGTACAACTACTCGCACGACAACGCCGCGGGCTGGATGGCCTACATGGGCAACAGCTCCAACTCGGTGGCGCGCTACAACCTCAGCGTCAACGACAACGGCGTGCTCGTGAAGAACATGCTGTCGACGAACTACGCGCCGACGTACTTCACCAACAACACCTTCGTCTACGACGGCGCCGACCTGAACACCGTCCACGACGAGACGTTCCTGAGCCGCGTCTACTTCCTGAACAACATCTTCTACAACACGTCGGAGACCACCCCGACGCCGTGGTACCGCCGGACCGGCGCCCTGCGGCAGGCGGTGTTCTCGAACAACGACTACTACGAGGCGTCCGGCACCCACTCCGCGCAGGAGCCGGCCGACCCCGACGGGCTGCGCGCCGACCCGAAGTTCGTCGGCGACCCCGCCCACTACGTCACCGGTGCGGGCGTCGACAAGATCCGCAAGGCCGCCGCGCCCTTCGCGCTGCGCAAGGACTCGCCCCTGATCGACGCGGGCCGCTACAACGCGCACCTGGGCACCGAGGACTTCCTCGGGACGCACCTCTACTACGGTGACGCCCCGGACATCGGCATCGCCGAGTCCAAGTCCGGCCGCAAGGTGGCCCACCCGGTCGACACCGACCCGATCGAGGAGGAGACGGACAACAGGGTGAACCTCGCCCTGGGCAAGTCCGTGACCGCCGGCTCGACCCACCCCGGGGCGAACGGCTCGCTCGGCGCGGAGAAGCTGACCGACGGCAACCTGTCGACCCGCTGGGCCGCCGCCGACGACGCGGCCTACCCGATCACGCTCGACATCGACTTCGGCGCGGACACCACGTTCGACCAGGTCTACCTGGACGAGTACACCGACTCGGGCACCAACCCCCGGGTGCAGTCCTTCGAGCTCCAGCGCTGGGACGCGGCCACCGGTTCCTGGGTCACCTTCGCCACCCGTGACACTGGTGTCGGGCACGACCTCACGGTGACGGGCTTCGGTACCGTCACCAGCTCCAAGCTGCGGGTGGCGCTCACCGGCCAGATCGCCACGGAGCAGTACACCCCGAGCCTGACCGAGATCTCGGTCTACCGCGCGGGCGCGTAGCAGGGCGGAACCCGCGGACCGCGGTGAACGGGCCGGGCCCGCGCGGGTGACGCACCGACGGCGGGTGGATGCCACGGCAACCACCCGCCGTCGGCGTATCGGGCGAGGGCGCCGCCCCGCTGTGTTTCCGCCCGATTTTCCGGCGACCGGGGCGCACTTGTTCGTACGGCCGTCATTGTCCCGCAACACTAGGGCCTTGCGCGGGAGTTGAGGACTGTGCCCCACGGCCGCCGTGACCCCCGCTGACCTGCGCCGATGGCCCACCGGGGCGGTGCCGGAGCCCGTCCGGGCGGTTCGCGATCCGCCCGGAGGGGCTCCTCGCGGCCTGTCCGGAAACGACAGCGCGGTCTCACGCGCGCCGTCCGGATGGGTTTTGCTCGCCCCATGACTGACGAGAACACCGTTCCTCCGCCGGCCGGGGCCCAGGGGACGGCCCCCGTACCGTTGTCCGTGCTGGACCTGGTGGCCGTGGGACAGGGCTACACGGCCCAGGAAGCGCTGCGTACCTCGGTGAGCCTGGCGAAGCTGGCGGACGCGCGCGGCTTCTCCCGCTACTGGGTCGCCGAGCACCACTCCATGCCGGGCATTTCGAGCAGCAGCCCCGCCGTGGTGCTGTCCCACCTCGCCGCCCACACCCAGCGGTTGAGGCTCGGCTCCGGCGGAGTGATGCTGCCCAACCACGCCCCGCTGGTGATCGCCGAGCAGTTCGGCACCCTGGAGGCGCTGGCCCCGGGCCGGGTGGACCTCGGGCTGGGGCGGGCCCCGGGAACCGACGGCGCCACCGCCTCCGCGCTGCGGCGCGGGGGAGCCGACGACTTCCCCGCCGAGGTGCGGGAGCTGCTGGCCTTCCTCGCCGACGACTTCCCGGACGGGCACCCGTACCGGAGCATTCACGCGGTGCCCGGCCCCGTGCAGGGGAGCACCGGGAAGCCGCAGGTGTGGCTGCTGGGCTCCTCCGGCTTCTCCGCCCGGCTGGCCGGCGAGCTGGGACTGCCGTTCGCGTTCGCCCACCACTTCGCGGCCCAGAACACCCTGCCCGCACTCGATCTCTACCGCGGCAGCTTCCGGCCCTCCGCCTTCCTGAGCCGGCCCCAGGTGCTGATCGGGGTGTTCGCGTTCGCCGCCGAGGACCCCGAGGAGGCGCGCCGCCAGGCACTGACCGGAGCGCTGGCGACGGTCCGGCTGCGCAGCGGGCGGCCCGGCCTCGTGCCGACGGCCGACGAGGCGGCGGCGCACGATTTCACCGCCCAGGAGCGTGCGGTCCTGGGCGGCTGGCTGGACAACGCCCTGTACGGCACCGGGGACGAGGTGCGGTCCGGTATCGACCAGCTCTACAAGCGGACCGGGGCCGACGAGATCATGCTCGCGACCAACTCCCACGGAACCGCGGAGCGCCTGCGCTCCTTCGAGCTGATCGCGGACGCCTACGGGCTGCCGGGCGGTGGGGCCGCGCTCTGACGGCAGGCCCGTGCCGCCCGCGCCGGGGCAGGGGCGGCACGGGGCCGGCGGTCAGGCCGGGGCGGGCGCCTCGACACCGTCGGGAAGAAGGCCGTCGGGGAGACGGACGAGCCAGCCCGTCTCGGACAGCCGCCGCCGCAGGGCCTCCGCCTCGGCGTACGGGGCGGAGATCCGGGCCGTCAGACCTCCGGGGCCCTCGTCCGGCAGCAGCCGGAGCGCGTCCTCGGAGAGACCCAGCTCCGCGGTCTCCAGCAGCAGCCGGCCCAGTTCGCCCGTACGGCCCGTCAACTCGACCCACACGGTCGTGGAGTGCGAAGGAGCCCCCGCATCCCTCCGGTCGTGCAGGATCCGCCGCCCTTCCCGGCCCCGTGCCAGCAGTTCGCGCACCACGGCCCGGCTCTCCTCCCTGGCGGTCGGTGAGGCTCCGGCGTCGCCGACGCCCTCCAGCGCGTCCAGCGCCGTCAGCAGGTCCTTCGCCAGAGCCCCCAGCGCGTCCGTGACCGCCGCGGTGTTGGACCCGAGGATGTCCGCCCACAGGTCGGGGTCGCCGCCCGCCACCCGTGTGACGTCCCGTACCCCCTGCCCCGCCAGCCGCAGCACCTCGTGCGGGGCGTCCCGCAGGCGCCCCGCGAGCAGCGCCGAGACCAGGTGCGGCAGATGCGAGACGAGAGCCACCGTCCGGTCGTGCGCCTCGGGTTCCATGACCACGGGTACCGCACCGCACAGCGCCACGACGGCGAGCGCGTGGTTGAGCACCGTCCGCGACGTGTCCTCGGCAGGAGTCAGTACCCAGGAACGGCCCTCGAACAGGTCGGCGCGGGCGGCCAGCGGACCTGACCGCTCACTGCCCGCCATGGGATGGCCGCCGACGAAGCCGGAGCTGTCGGCGCCGCTGCGCAGCACCGCCAGGGCGGTGGCCGACTTGACGCTCGCCACGTCCGTGTAGCCGTGCGCGAGTCCGCGCCGCTGCTGCTGGACCAGGACCTCCGCCACCCGGGTGGGCGGCACGGCGAGCACCGCGAGGTCGACCGGCGCGGCCGGCGCCTGGGTGGTCCCTGCCCCCAGGGCCGCCGCGACCCTGGCGGCCGCCGGATCGGAGTCCACGAGGTGCACCCGCACCCCGTGCCTGCTCAGTGCCAGCCCGACCGAAGTACCGATCAGCCCGGTGCCCACCACCGCGACCGTACGGATCACCGGGTCCCCCTCCCGGTACGGCCGAGGAGGGCCGCGGGGCGCCCGGACCGCGGCGGCCCAGGGGCTTCCGGCCCCGGCCGTGCCGCCCTCGCGCCGGAACCGGGCTCCCGGCATGAGCCGCAGTGCGCGCGTACCGCCGCCGGTTCGCTGACTGTCATCTGTGCCCTCCGTGGTCGCGGAATGTTCCGGCCGTCCGCCGCAGTGTGGCCACCAACCCGGCCCCGGTTGCGGCCCGCGGGCGCACCGGAACTGGCACAAACGCGCACACCGGTCCCCGGCCCCCCGGCCCCTCCGGGCGGCGGCACCGCCGTTACGCGAACGCGGCAGAGGGCGTGCGCCCGGACGCAACAGCCGGCCCGGACGGCCCCCTAGCGTGAGCTCGCCGGCCGGAACCGCTCCGGCCGCACCAGGGCCGGTGAACCCGGCGGCACATCAAGCACCCGCTCGCACCCACTCGTCCAGGAGGAGCCGTGGAACCCGATCTGCGTACGGTGATGCGGCATTTCGCCACCGGTGTCGGCGTGGTCAGCGTGTGGACGCCCGAACCGTCGGCCGCGGGCGGACGACGGCACGACGCCGTGACCGTCAACTCCCTCGCGCCCGTCTCCTGGGACCCGCCCCTGGTCTCGCTCTGCCTGCGCCACGACTCGGTGTTCCTCGCCGACCTGCTGAAGGCGGGGGAGTGGGCCGTGTCCATCCTGGCGGCGGACGGAGCGGCGACCGCGGCCCGGCTGGCGCGCTCCCGGGAGAAGCGGACCGAGGCGCTCACCGAACTCCGCTCCGTGCCGGGCGAGCACACCGGGGCGCTGGTGTTCGACGGTGCCGGCTGGCTGGAGTGCTCCCTCACCGAATCCTTCACCGCGGGGGACCACCTGATGGTGATCGGGAGGGTGCTCGCCACCGGAGTCACCCCGTCCCGCAGACGCCTGGTCTTCGTGAACGGCGTCATGAACCCCGCCCCGGCGAGGGGTTAGGCGGTGTCCGGCCACCGGTGACGCCCTTCGGCCCCGGCCCGCCCCCACCCCGACGGCCCGCGCGACCCCCACCGCGCCGGCCGCCCCGACCCCAGTCCCGTACGGCAGCTGCCGCCGCGCCACCCACCCACCGCCCGCCCTCGCCGAAACCGCAGGGGAGTTCACCATGTCCGACCACCCGACCGAGGCGGCCCCGCCCCGGCCGCCCGCCCTCCACAAGGCGCTCGACGAGGCCGAGCGCCTCCTCGGCGCCGACCGTGTGCTGCGTACGGCTCCGGACGCCGGCCGGCCCGGTCCGCTCGGCCCCAACACCAGCCTCTTCCGGGAGCGGCGCGTCGCGGCCGTGATCCGCCCCGCCACCGCGGACCAGGTGCCGGAGATCGTGGCCCTCTTCGGCCGGGACCCGGACTCGGGCAGCCTCCACGTCATCAGCACCGGCCGCAACTGGGGTCTGGGGTCCGGCGAACCCGCCCAGGACGACACGGTCGTGCTCGATCTGGGCGGACTCGACCGGGTCAGGGCCTTCGACCTGGAGGCCGGCTGGGCCGTCGTCGAAACCGGCGTCACCCAGGGCCGGCTCTCCGAACTCCTGGACGGTACGTCCCGCATGGTCAACGTGACCTCATCGGCGGCGGCCACCAGCATCGTGGGCAACGCGCTCGACCGGGGCGTCGGGCTGCGCCGCCAGCGCACCGAAGACCTCGCGGGACTCGAAGTCGCCCTGCCCGACGGGACCTCGGTCCGGGTGGGCTGGTGGCCCACCGGGCACCGCACCGCCCCCGTCTACGCGCCCGGCCTCGGGCCCTCGACCCTGCCGCTGTTCGTCCAGTCGAACCTGGGCGCGGTCACCGCCGCCGTGGTGCGCCTCCCGGTCCGACCCGAGGCGCTGCGCGTGGTGCGCCTGACGTTCACCCACGACGTGCTGGCCGACGCCACCACCGCGGTACGCCGCTGGGTCGCCCAGGGCCTCGTCGCGGGCGTCCCGAGGATCTTCGACCCGCTCGCCGGACGTGCCTACGGCGCCCCCGACGGCGAGTTCCTGGTGCACCTGCCGGTGGACGGCACCGCGGAGTCGGTGGCCGCGCTGACCGGCATCCTGACCGCCGAGGCCCGCCGCACCGGACTGTTCACCGGCGTCTCGGACACCGGAGCCGAAGGCTCCGCCGACGGCCCTGATGCCGCCGACAGCACCGACAGCACCGACAGCACCGACAGCACCGACGGCACCGACAGCACCGACAGCACCGACGGCGCCCCCGCCGCCGACAGCGCCGTCCGGGAGCTGGCCCGGCTCGTGGAACGGGGGTACACGGGCGATCCGGACGTCTCCGACGCCATCTTCCGGGCCAAGATGGGCGTCGGCGCCGACCACGTGGACGACAGCGCGGGCTTCCTGTTCTTCCTCCCCCTGCTGCCGTTCACCGGGGAGGCCGTCGCGCACGCCGACACGCTGCTGCGGCGCGCGGGCGCCGAAACGGGCGTGCGCCCCTCGGCCACCCTGCACATCCTCGGCCCGGACCTGGTGGACTGCGTGATCGCCGTCAAGTTCCCCCGGGACGCCGAGTCCGCCGACCGGGCACACCGCGCGCTGGACCTGCTCCACACATCCTTCTCCGAGGCCGGCTACGCCCCCTACCGGCTCGACATCGACCACGCCGAGTGGCGCGAGGCCTTCGCCTCCGACCCCGGCGAAGTGGCGCTGACCAGGCGCCTCAAGACGCTGATCGACCCCAACAACGCGATAGCCGCAGGCCGTTACCGCTGATCAGCGACACCCACCGCATCCCAGGAGACAGGGGAACACCATGGCCATTTCCCAGGCAGCACCCGCCCCGCGCCCCCCGGGCGTCCAGCGCGCGGTCAGCGCCGACGAACTGTTCCGGTCCGCCCGTGAGCTCATCCCGGTCCTGCGGGCCGCCTCCGACGAGATCGAGCAGGCGCGCCGGCTGCCGCCCACCGTGGTGGAGCGCCTCAGGGAGGCGGGCGTCTTCCGGATGGCGGTGCCCGTCGAACGGGGCGGCCCCGGGCTGGACTCGGTGCAGCAGACGGAGGTGGTGGAACTCCTGGCGCGGGGTGACGCGTCCGCCTCCTGGTGCGCCATGATCGGCATGGACACCCCGCTGTACGCGCAGTTCCTGCCGGAGTCCGTGGCCCGGGACGAACTCGGCGACCCCGACACCGTCACCGCCGGGCTGATCCTCCCGGTGGGCCGCGCGGAGCGGGTCCCCGGCGGCTACCGGGTCACCGGACGCTGGCAGTTCGCCAGCGGCATCAACCACGCGGACTGGGTCGTCGCCGGGTGCTTCGTGTACAAGGAGGGCGAGCCCGAGCCGGGCCCCGACGGGTCGCCCGCCCACTGGCGGATCGTGCTGGCACCGCGCGGCGACTTCGAGGTGATCGACACCTGGCGCACCACCGGGCTGGCCGGCAGCGGCAGTTGCGACTACCGGGCCGACGACCTGTTCGTCCCCGAGGAGCACTCGTTCAGTTTCAACGCCCCGCGCGCCGCCGGCTCTTCGGCGACGCCCGAAGCGATTCTGCGCAATATGCCGGGTGTTCCGCTCGGTGTCGCCCGCGCCGCCCTCGACTACGTCCGGGAACTCGCGGCGAACCGCGTCGACCGGGCCGCCGCGACCCCCTGGGCCGAGACCTACCGCGTGCAGATGGCCATCGCCGAGGCCGAGATGGAGCTCGGGGCGGCCCGGCACGCCGTCTACGGCAGCCTGCGCCGTCAGGCCGAACTCCTCGACCAGCCAGGCGAGCTGGGGCGGGACGACCGGGTGGACACCGTGCTGGCCCGGGTCAACGCGTTCCGGGCAGCCCGCTCGGTGGTGACCCGGCTCTACGACCTGGTCGCCACCACGGCCATCTACCGCGCCACCTCACCGATGGACCGGTGGCTGCGCGACCTGACGACGATGCGCCAGCACGTCATCGCCCAGGACCAGGTGCTCCAGTCGGCGGGCGCGCACATCCTCGGCGGAACGCCGCACAACAGCTTCAGCCTGGGCATCGTGGCATGACCGGAGCCCCGCCGCCGCCCGCCCTGCTGGACGGCGGCCCGCTGCCGCCCCACCCGGTCACCACCCTGGGGGAGGCCCTGGTGCGTGCGGCCCGAGGACCGCACGGTGTCACCCTGATCGACGGTGCGGGCGCCGCGACTCTCCTTCCGTACGCGCGGCTGTACGGAGACGCGCTGCGGGCGGCGGCGGGACTGTCGGCGGCGGGTGTGGAACAGGGAGCCGCCGTCGTCGTACGGACGGCGCGCCCGGCCCACCTGCTGACCGCGTTCTGGGCCTGCGTGCTCGCCGGAGCCGTACCGCTGCCCGTGCCCCCGGGCAGCCGCGAGGAGACGGCCCTGGCCGCCTCGGCGGCGGGCGCCGGCCTGTTCCTCGGCGACGAGCCGCCCGGCGGACCGCCCCCCGGACTGCGCCCGCTGGGGCCGGTGGACGCCCTGCGCGGCGGGGCCGGCGCGCCGGATCCCGGTGCCCTGCCGGGCGGCACCGCGCTGCTCACCCTCACCTCGGGAAGCGGGGGCGCCCCCAAGGCGGTACCGCTGACGCACCGCAACGTCCTCGGCCGTGCCCTGGCCACCGCACTCGCCCGGAGGCTCGACGCGACCAGCCGGACCCTCAACTGGATGCCGCTGGACCATGTGAGCGGCATCGTCATGTTCCACGTACGGGACGTGTTCCTCGGCTGCGCCCAGACGCACGCCGACAGCGCGTGGATCCGCGAGGACCCGCTGCGCTGGATGGACCTGGCGTCCGCCGGCCGGATCGACACCACCTGGGCCCCCAACCACGCCTTCGCCCGGGTCGCGGACCGGCTGGAGAGTGAACCGGGGGACCGCGGCTGGGACTTGACCCGGCTGCGGTACGTCATGAACGGCGGGGAGGCCGTCAAGGACCGGGTGGCCCGGCGCTTCCTCGCGGCCCTCGCCCCGTACGGACTGCCGCCCGGGGCGCTCCACCCCGGCTGGGGCATGCCGGAGACCTCCTCGGGGGTGGTGGACTCCGTCTACACCCCCCACGACGGCCCGCCCCGCCGCTACGTCTCCGTCGGCGTGCCCCACCCCGGAGTCGCCGTGCGCGTGGTGGACGAGGAAGGAGAGCCGCTCGCGCAGGGGGACCTGGGGCGCGTCCAGGTCCGCGGAGTACCGGTGGCACAGCACCTCATGACCGGCGGACGCCTGCGGTCCGCTCCACTCACCGACGACGGCTGGCTGGTCACCGACGACCTCGGTTACGTGGCGGACGGCGAACTGACCGTCACCGGCCGGGCCGACGACCTCATCGAAGCCGGCGGCCACCGCTACCACGGACACGAGATCGAGGAGGCCGTGGACGACCTCGGCTGCGTCCACCCGTCGTTCACCGTGGTGCGCGGCTACGGCCCCGCACCCGGTGGGCCCACCGCACTCGCCGTCTTCTTCCGCCCCCGGGCCGGGACCGATCCGGAGGAAGCCGGGCGCCGGGTCCGCGCGCACCTGCGGCAGCGCTTCGGGGCCACCGTCGACCACCTGGAAGCACTGGCCGAGGACGACCTGCCGCGCACCCCCACCGGCAAACTGCGCCGCTCGGCCCTGATCGCCCGCCTGCCCGGCTGACGTTCCGTCATAGCCCCGCTGTCCAGATCCCTTTCGCCCGAGCCGACAAGGAGTTCCGCACGTGTCCCTGGACCTGCGCACCACCATGCGCACCTTCGCCACCGGAGTGTGCGTGGTCACCACCTTCGCCGAGGAGGCCGGAGGCCCCCGGCACGACGCGGTGACCGCCGGCTCCCTGGTCTCCGTCTCGCTGGACCCGCCGCTGATCTCCCTGACGCTGCCCGACGACTGCGACGCCCTCACGGACCTGCTCGCCACCGGGGTGTGGGCCGTCTCCATCCTCGACGTCGCGGGCGACGACCTGGCCCGCGCCTTCGAGGGCGACCGCGAGACGCGCGCCAGGGCGCTCACCACCTGCTCCACCTCACCGGGGCCGCACACCGGGGCCCTGGTCATCGACGCTCCCGGCTGGCTCGAATGCGCGCTGCGCGAGAGCCGCCGCTTCGGCGACCACACCCTGCTCATCGGCGAGGTGCTGAGCACCGGAGGCCACCGCAGGCGGCCCCCGCTGGTCGCGCTCGACGGAGCCATGAGGGCCCTGGGCGGGGTCTGAACCTTCCCGTCCGACGCGCGCACCGTCGGACACCGCCTCCCGGCCACCACCCGGCCGTACCCCCTACGAACCGTCCGCACCGCGTGACGGCCGACACCAAGGAGAACCGGTGAAATTCGGAATCTGGCTGGACTTCCGCAACCCCGAGCGCTGGCGGCAGCCCTGGGAGCAGGTGTACGAGGAGACCGTCGACCTGGCGGTCTCCGCCGAGGAGCTGGGCTTTGAGTCGGTGTGGCTCTCCGAGCACCACCTGACCGCGGACGGCTATCTGCCCTCCCTCTTCCCGGCGCTGGCCGCCATCGCCGCCCGCACCCGGCAGGTCCGCCTCGGCACCGCCATGGTCCTGGCGAGCCTGGTCCACCCGCTGCGGCTCGCCGAGGACGCCGCCGTCACCGACCTGCTCTCCGGCGGACGTCTCGAACTCGGACTCGCCCCCGGCTACCGCGAGGAGGAGTTCGCCGCGCTCGGCGTCGAGCGCGCCCACCGGGGCGCCCGCACCGAGGAGGCGGTGGGCATCCTCCGCAAGGCCTGGACCGGGAAGCCCTTCGCCCACAGCGGCGAGCACTTCACCTTCGACGAGGTCACCGTCACGCCGGTCCCCAGCCGTTCGGACGTCCCGCTGTGGATCGGCGGCGGCGGCAAGGCGGCGGCCCGCCGGGCCGGCCGCCACGGGCTGCGCTTCCTGCCGGACCTCGGCACTCCGCCGGAGATCCTGGAGCTCTACCGCGAGACGCTGGCCGCGCACGGCCACGACCCGGCGCGCTTCCCGGTCACCGCGATCGTCACGCCCGGCGTGCACATCTGCGAGGACGCCGACGAGGGCTGGGAGGAGATCAAGGCGCACTACCACTACCTGCTCAACACCTTCCAGGAGTGGTTCGGAGCGCCCGGCATCCCCTCGGCGGACGACCTGCCCCGGGAACTCTTCCTGGTCGGTCCGCCCGACCAGGTCGCCGAGGAGATCCGCGAGCGCATCAAGCCGCTGGGCGACGTCGAGCGGGTCATCTTCTTCGGCCGGGCACCCGGCCTGCCCGCCGAGCGGGCGCGCCGCTCCCTGGCGGCGTTCGCCGAGCACGTCATCCCGCAGTTCGCCTGAGACCCGTCCGCCCCCGTACCCGTACAGCCAGACAGCGAAGGAGCACCATGACAGACATCGCCATCGTCGGAGCGGGCATCTCCGGCCTCCACCTGGCCCTCCGCCTCCAGCAGGCGGGCGTCACCACCACCCTGTACGCCGAGCGCACCGCCGAGGAGGTGGCGGCGGGCCGTCCGCTGCATCTGCCGGTACGTTTCGGCCGCACCCGGCAGCGCGAGCGCGAGCTGGGCGTGGCCCACTGGGAGGGCCGGGAGAACGGCACCTACGGGGTCAACCTCGTGGCAGGCGGTGAGCCGGACATCCGCTTCCTCGGCCGGCTGGACGAGCCGGCGTCCGGGGTGGACTTCAGGGTCTACCTGCCCCGGCTGACCGCGGACTACCTGGAGCGCGGCGGGCGGGTGGAGACGCTGAAGCCGGAGCCCGCCGAGATCGACCGGATAGCGCCCCGCCACGACCTGGTCGTGGTGGCCGCGGGCCGTGCCGCCACCGGGCTCTTCGCCCGCGACGAGTCCCGCTCGCCGTACCGGACCCCGCAGCGGGTACTGACCGCGGGGTTGCTGCGGGGCATCGCCCCCGTCGACCCCGGACACATCCACTTCCAGGTCACCGAGGGCGGCGAGATCTTCTCCACCCGCATCCTCACCGCCGACGGACCGGTGCACGGCGTGGTGGTCGAGGCGCTCCCCGGCGGACCGCTGGAGCGGCTCGCCGCGTTCGACCACCTCGCCGACCCGGACGGTTTCGCCGCGGAGCTCCTCGGACTGATCGAGAAGTACGCCCCCGACCTCCGGCAGCGCATCGACGCCCGGGAGTTCGGCCTGGCGAAGCACGGGGACGCCCTCCAGGGAGGCATCACCCCGACGGTCCGGGAGAGCTGGACCGTGCTGCCCTCCGGGCGCATCGCGCTTGCCCTCGGCGACGCCTGGGTGGTCAACGACCCGCTGACCGGCCAGGGCGCCAACCTGGGCTCCCGCAGCGCCTTCGAACTGGCCGGACTGATCACGGAGGGCGGGCCGTTGGACGAGGACTTCGCCCGCCGCGCCGCCGCTCGCCTGTGGCGGATCGCCGAACCGGTGGTGGGATGGTCCAACCTCAACATCGGACCGCCGGCGGAGCACCTCGGCCAGATCTTCGTCACCGCCACGGAGGACCAGCGGGTGGCCGACGCCTTCGTCCGCAACTTCAACGACCCGGAGGCGATGTGGGAGGCGGTCAAGTCGCCCGAGGCGACCGCCTCCTGGCTGAAGCGGATCGCCGAGGGCGAGGAGAACGGCTGACAGCCCGTCGGGTGGTCTCCGGCAGGAGGCCACCCGGCAAGCCCCCGGCGCAGGACCGTCCGGTACCGGATCGGGCCCCGAACGGGGTTCCCGCCGGGTGTGCCCGGCAGGTCGAGAACGGTCCGGTACCGGCTCGGGCCCCGAACGGGGACCGAGCCGGTGGCGTCAGCGCTCCGCCAGCCCGAGGTGCTCCCGCAGGGCGGTTCCCTCGTAGGCGGTCCGGTAGAGGCCGCGCTCCTGGAGCGCGGGTACGAGCCGGTCCACCAGGTCGTCCACGGTTCCCGGGATGATCTGCGGCGTGATGTTGAAGCCGTCCACCACCCGCTCCCGCACGTAGTGGCCCCAGACGTCGGCGATCTCGCCGGGGGTCCCGCAGAAGACGTCGTGCCCGGGGCCCACCTCCCGTACCAGCCGGCGGATGCTGAGACCGCGTTCCCCGGCCATCTGCCGCCATCGCGCGATGGTCTGCAGCTTGCCGGTGCGGTGGGCCACGGCGATGGTGCCGCGCGAGGGGTCGAGCTCCTGCTCCACGGGCTCGACGTCGGGCAGCGGCCCGTCGGGGTCGTAACCGGACAGGTCCCGGCCCCACCACTGCTCCAGGAAGGCCAGGCAGCGGGGGCCGTTGTACTCCTCGGCGCGCATCCACTCGTACCTCTCCCGGGCCTCGGCGGCCGTGTCCCCGAGCACCACCACCGCGCCCGGCATGACGCGCAGGGACTCCCGGTCGCGGCCGTACGCGGCCAGCCGCGCGGTGAGGTCGCGGGTGTAGGCGAGGGCCTTGTCGTAGGTGGTGTTGGAGGTGAACACCACGTCGGCATGGCGTGCGGCCAGGTCCCGGCCGCCGGGCGAGTCGCCGGCCTGGAAGAGTACCGGCCGGTCCGGGCCCGTGGGCAGGGTCGGTGCCGCCGCCATCCGGACCAGGGGCGTGTCGGCGCGGACCGTACCGATCGCGCCGGGGCGGGCCCAGGACGGGGCCTTGCCGTCGTCGGCCACGGCGTCCTCGGGCCACGCCGACCAGAGGTCCTTCGCCGCGCGCACGAACTGCTCGGCCCGGTCGTAGCGGTCCTCGTGCGCGAGCCAGCCGCCGTGCCGGAAGTTCTCGCCGGTCCAGGCGTTGTCCGTGGTGACGACGTTCCAGCCGGCCCGGCCCCCGGAGAGCAGGTGCAGCGAGGCCAGCCTGCGGGACAGGTCGGCCGGCTGGTTGTAGGTGGTGTTCTGGGTGGCGACCAGGCCGATCCGGTCGGTGGCCCCGGCCAGCGCGGAGAGCAGGGTGATGGCATCGGGCCGGCCGGCCACGTCGGTCTCCAGGACGCGCCCGCGATTCTCGCGCACGCGCAGTCCCTCGCCGAGGAAGTACGCGTCGAACAGGCCGCGTTCCAGGGTTCGCGCCACCCTCAGGAACGTGTCGCGGTGGTGGTGGGGCGCCGAATCCGGCGCCGACCAGAGCAGTTGCGGGCCCACTCCGGTGTGGAACAGCCCCAGGTGCACCTGGGCGGCGGGGTCGTACCCCAGTCCGGAGGGCGGGAACTCGGTTTCCATGGTCACCTCGACGGGGTGGAAGTGGTCCCGGCGGCGAACCGGTTGGCGGGCTTCGGCAGTCCGAGGGTGTCGCGCAGCAGCGCCCCTGGGACGGGCGGGCGGACGACCCCGCGTGCGATCAGGACGGGCAGCACCTCGGCGGCCAGTACGGGCAGGTCGACCGCGAGCACGGCCGGGTGCAGCCGTACCCCGTCCACCGTGTCCGCCAGCGCCGCCACGAACTCGCACAGGCCCTCGGCCGGGCCAGCCCAGCGCAGCCGCCCGTCCTCGGGCCAGGGCGTGAAGGCGTCCAGATCGCGCAACCGCGCGCCCGCCGGTTGTTCCGGCGTGTCCAGGACCACGTCGAGGTCGGCGAAGACCAGCGGGGCGCCCTCCCGGCGGGCCCGGCCGGCCCGTTCCTCCAGGGGCCCGGGCCCGTCCGCGGCGACGAACGCGACGTCCAGGAGACCGGTGACCCCCAGGGTGTCCGCACCCGCCACCACGAGCTGGCCCTGCGGGGGGCGAGGGGTGATCAGCGGACCGATGACCGAGAAGAACTCGCCCCGGAAGCCGACCCGGTGGACCCGGTCGGCGTCCAGGTAGCGGGCCGATCCGGGGTCGGCGATGACGGCGTCGTCCTCCCAGGAGTCCCAGAGCAGCCGGGCGGCCGTGATGACCTCGGCGGTCTCCCGCCGGGTCTCTTCGGCCGTGCGGCGCGGGGCCCCCACGGTGGCGAGCGCACGCGGGTCGTCGGTCGCGCCGACCACCCAGCCGCCGCGGCCCAGCGAGAGGTGGTCGAGCCCGGCCAGCTGGGTGGCGAGGTGGAACGGCTCGGTGGTGGTGATGTGCAGCGTGGGGGCGAGCCCGATGGCGCCGGTACGGGTGGAGAGGAAGGCCGCGCGCACACCGGCTTCGACCCGGCCGGCGGTGTCCGGCGACGGTAACGGGGCGAGCGGTCCGTCGTCGAGGGTGACGAAGGCGAAACCGGCCGACTCCGCGAGCCGGACGCCGGCGGTCAGGGTGGCGGGCGACAGGACGGCGGACGGCGCGCCGGGAGCGGCGCGCCAGGCGGCGGGGTGCGCCCCGTCACCGTCCGCTTCGAGGGCCAGGCGGAGCGGGGGCGGGGGAAGGGACGGAACCACGGTGCCTCCACGGGGTGTCGTGGCAGCGCTGCCCGGACGGGCGCGCGAGTTGCCGTCCGGGCGAACCGGGGCGGCCACTGTGTTGTTCCGCGTGACGCCGCCGTCTCACACTGCGATACGCACCGCCCCGGCACCGTCAACTCACCTTTCCGGGGCGCCTGGTTCACTCCGCGACGCCGACGCCGGTCACCTTCCGGCGGTTGCCCCCGCCGGTTCCGGTACGAAGTCCCAGGTGGCCATCGCCATGTCCACCAGGACGTGCAGCTGGGCGCCCTCCGCACCGTCCCGGGCCTGCACGGAGACGCCGTTGAGGAAGGTGGTGTAGAAGGCGGCGGTCCGGTCGGTGTCCGCGCCGGCCGGGATCTCGCCGGCCGCCACCGCCGCGTCGAGCCGTTCCTTGAGGACGGACTTGGTGCGGGCGCGGCAGCGCAGCGCGAAGTCGCGGACGGACTCGTGGTCGTCGGTGCAGTGGGTGGCGGCCTGGACGATCATGCAGCCGCGCGGCTTGCCCTCGGCGGTGAACTGGTCGACGCTGCGGTGGAGCAGCGCGGCCACCGCCTCACGGGCGGTCGGCGCCGCCTCCATGGCGTTGCGCGCGCTCTGCGCCTCGGTGCGCTCGTACAGGCCGATGGCCTCGCGGAACAGCTGCTCCTTGTTGGTGAACGCCGCATACAGACTCGGTGGGTTGATGCCCATGGCGGCACTGAGCTCGCTGGTCGAGGCGGTCTCGTAGCCGCGCTCCCAGAACAGCAGCATGGCGGTGTGCAGAGCCGCTTCGCGATCGAACGAACGGGGACGTCCGAGCCGTGCCACGGGGCCTCCTTGACGGCTGGTCAGCCGGTCGATAGCTTTATGTAGAGGTTAGTACAGAAGTTGGATGCGTGCTGCCCGGGGCATCCGTGCGTCGTCGGAACGACGCGCCCCCTCCCGCGTGTGCGGCGCCCGCTCCGGCCGGTGCGCACGGCGTCCCCGATCGACCATCATGACAAGGAGAATTGTTCATGGCTATCCCGGACGAGACCTCGGCCAACGGGACATTACGGGCGACGGGGGAGGAGCCCGTCCGCTGGGGGCTCCGGGCCTGGCTGATGCTCATCGTCGTCTGCGGAGCCTTCTCCCTCGACGCGCTCGACAACATCATGGTCGGCATCGCCACTCCGCAGATCAAGGCGGAGTTCGACATGAGCACCTCCGCGGCCCAGTGGGTGGTCAGCGCCTACGTCCTCGGATTCGGCGGGTTCCTGCTGCTCGGCGGCCGGATGTCGGACCTGCTCGGCAGGCGCCGGGTCTTCCTCACCGGGCTCGTCGTACTCATCGTCGGCTCCCTCGCGGGCGGCACCGCGAGCGACGGATTCGTCGTCGTCGCGGGACGCCTCGTGATGGGCATCGGCGCCGCGCTCACGGCGCCGTCGGCCCTCTCCATCGTGGTCGGCAACTTCCCGGAAGGCCCTCAGCGCAACCGGGCCCTGGGCATCTACACCGCCTGCGGCGCCGTCGGGTACTCCATCGGCGTGGTGGTCGGTGGCTCGCTGACCCAGGTCAGCTGGCGGTGGACGTTCATCCTCTCCGTGCCCGTGGCCCTCGCCGCACTGATCGGCGCCCTGGTCCTGGTCCCCAAGGACGCCCCGCACGACGGCTCCAAGCGCCACTACGACGCGGCGGGCGCCGTCACGGTCACCGCCGCGATGCTGCTGCTCGTCTACACCATCGTGCGCGCACCGGAGACCGGCTGGGTGTCCGGTGCCACGCTGGGCGGGTTCGCCGCGGCGGTCCTGCTGCTCGCCGCGTTCGCCGTCATCGAGACCCGGTCTCCCCAGCCGTTGCTCCGGCTGGGCCTGCTGCGGAACGCCTCCCTCGTGGGGGCCAGCCTCATCGCCGCGGCCATTCTCGGCACCTACATGAGCTACCAGTTCGTCGGCAGCCTCTACCTCCAGTCCTACCGGGGCTGGTCGCCGCTGGAGATGGCATTCGCCTTCCTCCCGGTCGGCCTGATGATCCTCACCTTCGCGCCGCGTGCCGGCAAATGGCTCGGCCGCCTCGGAATCCGCCTGATGATCTTCGGCGGAATGCTCGCCTACGCGGTCGCCTTCGCGCTCTTCCTGCGGGTCGGCGCCGACTCCTCCTACTGGTACGTGGTGCTGCCCAGCATGGTGCTGATCGGCGTGGGCTTCCCGTTCGCCTTCACCGCGGCCAACGTCCAGGCGACGGCGGGCGTCGCGGAGTCCGAGCAGGGCCTGGCCGCGGGGATCCTGCAGACCGGCTACCAGGTGGGCGCCGCGGTGGTGCTCGCCGTGGTGACCGTACGCATGGGCGACGACGGCACCGGATCGGCCCGCGCCCGTGAACTCACCGGATACCACCAGGGGACCTGGGTGATCCTCGTCATCGCCGCCCTCTCCGCCCTCGCCGTCGTCGCGGCGGCGGCCTACGGGCGGCTGCGCCGCCGGGACGACGGCCCGGCCGTCGCTCCCGGGGCCGCACCGGCCGCGGCCGAGGAGTCGCCCGCGGGAACTTCCGTCAGCTGATCGTCTGTCGCGCCATCCCCGCCCTCTTCCCCGGTGTTCGGGGGAGGGGGCGGGGATCCGGCGTGTCCGGCCCGAGGCGCCAGGTGGTGTCCGGCGGCCGAGGCCGGACAGGGGTCGGCGTCCGCCGCGCCGGGAACGCCAGGAGGCCGCCCCCGCGGGGACGGCCTCGGCGTCGCGGTGCCCGGTGGGCGCGGGTGCTATTCCTCCAGCAGGTCGGGCTGCTCGTGGGTGATCTCCTCCCACAGCAACTGGAAGCTGAACCAGCCCAGTTGGCGGTCGCCGAAGCCGTCGCGCGCCGCCAGCGCCTGCTTGTGGTCCAGCGGCTTCGGCGTGCCGGCGGCAGCGGCCAGCAACTGCACCTGCGCCGCGCTCTCGTAGGTGAAGAACCAGTGGACCGCCTCGTCCAGCGAGCCTCCGACGGTGATCAGCCCGTGGTGGCGCAGCAGAATGGCGCGCTTGTCGCCCAGCCGTGCGGCGATGTCCTCGCCCTGCGCGACGTCGATCGAGGGCCCCTCGTACTCCTCGTAGAGAACCTGGTCCTGGTAGAAGGCGGCGGACTCCTGGTCCAGGGGCTCCAGCAGCCGGCCCAGGGCTCCCAGCGCCCGGGAGTACGGAGTGTGGCCGTGCGCCGCGGCGGTGGCGTCCGGGTTGGCGCGGTGGATGGCCGAATGGATCACGAAGGCGCTCGGATTGACCCGGTGCCGCCCGCTGACCACCTGGCCGGTGCCGTCGACCAGGATCAGGTCGCGGACCTTGACCCGGCTGAACGCGACGCCGAAGGGGTTCACCCAGAACCGGTCCGGGTCCTCGGGGTCCCGCACGGAGATGTGCCCGGAAATGCCCTCGCCGTAGCCGTACTTGCCGAACAGCCGCAGGGCGGCCGCGAGTCGCTGCTTGCGGTGCCTGCGCTCGTCGTCGACGGATGTGAAGACGGGCTCGGTCGGCAGCGGCAGCCCCGTGTGGGTGTCCGCCAGATAGCCGGCCCGTTCCTGCGTCACGCTCTCGGTCATGCGTACTGCTCCTTGGGGTGCGGGGTGCGGAAGTGATGACGGGGAAGGGTGTCCGGGAGCCTGCCCGGCGGTGCGCGGGCGCCCCGCCGGGCAGGCTCGGCAGGGCCGGTCACACGGCCCGCACGGTGCCGGTGCGCCGCCCGCCGGCCGGGTCCTCCTGCCGGAGGACGGCGCCCGCTATGTCGACCGCGCGGTCGACCAGGGACGGCACCCCGAAGGTGAAGAACAGTGAGCCCGCGGCCAGGTCGCCCAGGGCGTGGACGCGGCGGCTCGGCACGCCGTCGGCGACCAGCCCGCTCGTGGCCCGGTCCACGTGGAGGCCGCCGCGCGGATGGGCGGTGGCCAGGCCGCGCCGGATCAGCGAGGAGACGAGCGGATCCGCCGCCGGAGGGACGCGGTGCGCCGGGGGATTCACCGCGTTGACGACGACGTCCGCACGCCGCGTACCGCCGGCGACGCGCACGTCGAACCCCCCGCCGGGCCGGGCGGTGACCTGCTCCAGCCCGCCGGAGAACTCCAGCAGCCCCTTCTCCGCCCGCCCCAGCAGAACCTCGGCGCTGGACGGCGGCATCGGGCAGCACAGGCTCATGATCGTGCGGTAGTGACGGCGCAGCACAGCCGCCCGGTCCGCTTCGGGCAGCAGGGTCCAGATGTCCGGTCCGGTGTCGGGCACCGCGCGCTGGAGGATGCGCAGCCCGGGGTCGCGGTCGCGGACCGACCCGAGCTGCCTGCGGAGCCGGTCGAGGGGGCCCTCGGCCGCCACCGCGCCGATCTCCCGGTCGACCGCGGCCATCGAGGAGCCGGCGTCGGTGAGTTCGGCCTCCATCAGCGCGACCGCCTCGGCGAGGGTGCAGGTCTCACCCCTGGCGGCCATGGAACGGAACCGCTCGGCCGTGAAGTGACGCAGAGCGTGTTCCAGCGGCTGCTGTCGCACGCTGGGCAGCACGCCTCTCCTGGATGCCAGCACCACGGGCCCCTGATGTCCGCCCGCCGCCAGCGACAGCACCACGTCGACGGCGGTCAGGCCGCTGCCCACCACCACCACCCGGTCCTGGGCGCCGATGCCGTCGAGGCGCCGCGCCACCGGATAGGGGTCGGCGACGAACCCGGGAGCACCCGCCAGCCCGTGCGGATCGGCCGGCACGCCGGTTCCCACGCAGAGCACCGCGTGGCTCAGCGCGTACCGCTCCCCGGCGCCGGTGACGGCCGTCAGCGCTCCGCCGTCCGGGACGAGATCGGTCACCGCCTCGCGCACCAGGCCGATCCGGCAGCCGCGGGAGGCGAGCCGCCCGAGCGCGCCGCGCGCCGACTGCTCCAGGTAGTCCCCGTAGAGCGAGCGCGGCGGGAAGGGGATGCCGGAGAGGGGGTCGGTGTGGTCGGTGGTGTCGCCGAGGACGGCTTCCCGGGCGCGCAGCCAGCCGATGAAGTGCTCCGGACCGTCCGCCCGGACCGTCATGTCCTCGGGCGGCGCGTTGACCCGCAGCGCCGAACTGTCGGGCTGGTAGGCCCGTCCGCGCCACAGGTGCGGCGACGGGTCGAACACGGTGACCGCTTCCGGCGTTCTTCGGCCACGGCTCAGTGCGTCGAGGAGGCATACGGCGGACGCGCCGCCCCCGATGATCCCGATTCCGGGCGGAGTGGACATACGAGAGAACTCCGTTCGTCACAGTGCGTGAAGGGCATGGCGAGACGGATCGATGGCGAATCGAGCGGCAGCATTACGGGCGATCACGGCGATCACGGCGATCACGGTGACCACTGCGATCACCGCTATCACCGCGATCACCGGAATGGGGCTTTCGCCGTCACGGCAATTGCGCCGGGGAAATCCCTCTGCCGGTCGGGAACAGTCTCGTACGGAGGAAAGGGCGTTCCTGGCATGCGTACGCACGCGAACTGACGGGATGGCGCACATGGCCCCGGCGCTCGACGCCCCGCGCCACCCCATCCGTTCGCCCGGTCAGCCGGCCGGCCGGTCAGCCGGTCGGCCGGTCAGCCCGTCGGGCGCAAGGCGGTCCTGCGCCACTCCCTCGGCGTCACGCCGTAGCGGTCCCGGAAGAGCCTGCTGAAATGCGACGCGCCGTGCATGCCCCACCGTTGCGCGATGTTGGCCACGGTCAGGTGGGCGCTGCGGGGGCTGCGCAGCTCCTCGCGGCAACGCTCCAGGCGCTCGTTGCGGATCCACTGCGCCGGGCTGGTCCGCTCCTCCTGGAAGAGCAACTGGAGGTAGCGGATGGACACGTGGTGCGACCGGGCCAGCTGCTGCGGCGTCAGGTCCGGGTCGTCCAGTCGCGCTCTCGCATGGGCCTGCACGCGGTGCAGCAGGGCCCGGCGTGCCGCCGCGGGACCTCCGTCGGCATCGGCCAGCCGCTCTCCGCACACGGCGCTGACCAGGCTCGCCACACTGCTGCCCAACTGGTCTGCCACCGGGTCTAGTTCAGTCATGTGGCGGGCCGTGGTGCGCAGCAGACCGGCCAGCAGCGCCCCCGAGCCCTCCTCTCCGGACCAGACCGCCGGCCTCAGCATGTGCTCGCCACCGGCGGACAGGCCGAGCAGCCGGTGGTCGAACTTCACGGACATCATGTGGACGGGGTGCCGCATCCGGAGGGTGAACGGACGGGTCGGATCGTACGAGAAGAGCCCGCCCCCGCGTGCCACCGCGCTGGTACCGTCCTGCTCGACCCGCACCTCGCCGTCCAGGACGCAGGTCAGGGAGAGCTCGCCGGAGGCCACCGCACCGGCCCGCGAGGCGGTCAGCTCGACCGCGTGCGGTTCAGCCCTCACCGAGGCGAGCTGCACCGCCCCGAACCTGCCGGATGCGATGGTCCCGTCGAACCCGTCCGCGCGCGACGGACGGACCTCCAGCGGGCCGCAGGTGGTGGTGACCAGCTCGGCCCAACTGTGCGCGGGCCGCTCCCCTTCGGGTTCGAGCGTGCGCAGAATCCGTACCCGGCGCGGTGGTTTCGCACGGAGCGCGCTCATACCGTGCCTCCCCGCGGAACGCCGAATCGCCGTCGGCGCCGGGCACCTTTTTTCCGCGACGCATCCGCCATCGCGCCGAGGCGGTACGCCGGCCGTCCCGACCGGCCGGCCGTGGCCGTCGCGGGAGAATTGTGCAGCGTTAAGGCAGTCATGGATTCAGCCCCGATTCACCTTGCTCCGACAGTCACTTCAGCCTGTAGAAATTCGCGGTGGAGGAGCAGAAGCCTTTCGGACATCATCGGCGCGCAACAGTGACACTCGGTGACCGTGCGCGGCCGCGCCGAAAATCCTCCCGGCCGGGGCAAGGGAGCAGGGTTTACGCCATGGCCCAGCGGTTCAGCCGGTCGTGGCGGGCAGCTGACGGTTCGTCACAATCAACTACGGGAACGGATTCACACATAGTTCATGCCGATGTGACGGCCCCGCGGCGCACACCGTCCGCTGGGCGGACGGTCCTACAGGTGGGCAGGTCAGTGGCCCGTCCCCGGGGCCCGGGCGCGGGGATGTTGCGCGGGGACGAATGGCTCGTCACGCCAGGAGGCGCTGCTCGACCCCGGGCCGCCCGGGAAAGGCGGGCTTTGGCCTCCGCGCGGCACTTCGGGCCGAAACGAGTCTCTTGACCCCGGCCGGAAAGGCTCTTCCCCCGGCCCGGGGCGCGCCCGCGTACGCCGGTTCCCGCGTGCGGACACCCAGGCACGTACGGCGGCCGGACCGCCGTGTACGCCCGGTCGCGCGCCCTGGTGGCCGCGTGCGCGACAGGCCCGCACGCTCCGGTCACCGCGTGCGGGACGGGCCCGCACGCGGCCGGCGGCCGACTCCCGTCAGACGGCGGGCCGTACGCCGTGCACGACCTCGTGCTGCCATTGCTCGCGCGGCTGGAGGTGCAGCCGCCAGTAGTGCTCGGCGATGTCGTCGGGGTCGTGGTCCGTGCCGGGAACGACCCGGTTGGGTACGGTCACCGACGCCACGTGGACTCCGGCGGCCCCGTAGGCGCCGTCCAGCAGTTCGACGAGATTACGCACCCCGAGCTTGCCGAGCGACAGGCTGATACGGGTCGGATTGGCGCGAGGCATGCCGCCGGTGATGAGAATGGTCCCGCTGCCCCGGGCGACCATGCCGGGAGCCAGGTGCGCGGCGGCGGTCAGTGCGCCCACGACGTTCACCGCCCAGGCGTCGAGCTGCCCCTGGGCGTCGAGCTCCCCGGGTACGTCCTGGCGGATCAACGCCGCGTTGTACACGAGGAGTTCGGTCGGACCGTTCTCGGCGGCGGCCGTGTCCAGAGCGTCCCGCAGCCCCGCCTCGTCCGTGCTGTCGGCGGTCAGCCCCAGCGCCTTCCGTCCGCTCCGTTCGATCCGGTCGGTGACCCCTCGGACGGTCTCACGGTTCCGCGCGACCACCGTCACGGACATCCCCTCGCGGGCCAGCCGATCGGCCACCGAAGCCCCGATTCCGGGCCCCGCCCCGATCACCACTGCTGCCGACATCTCTGTCCCTTCGTTCGTCCGGCGGCCATTTCCGCACGCCGGTACGTCCGGACCGAACGCCCGCCGCCGGTACGCCATTCCCCCCGGTGCGACGGGAGTTGTGGAGAGCGACGCCTTCGGCCGGGGTGCACCGTTCGGTGCGCCGGATGTCCAACGGCTCAGGCCCGCCGACGTCACGCGAATCGGGAGTCCGATGCTGCCGTGCGGCACCTCGGCTCCGGACCGCAAGTGAACTCCGCCTTCCGCCCGTCGACTTCTGCCCGGGAGTCCCTCCGGATGCGCCACCCCTCACCCGAACTCCGCTGATCCCTGGTCACGTCGCGGCCGACGGCTCGCACCCGTGCGGGGCGCGGGGGCGCCGGTCGCTCGCCTTGGTACGCACCCCGGCCGTCAGGTGGGCGCCCAGTCGAGTTCCACCGGCGGAGCGAGCGGGAGTGGCGACCACGCGGACCGGACCCGGATACGGCCACGCGGACCTCACCCGAACCCGGATACGGCCATACGGACCGGACCCGGATACGGCCACGCGGACCTCACCCGAACCCGGATACGGCCATACGGACCGGACCCGGATACGGCCACGCGGACCTCACCCGA
>NZ_JBSFFN010000012.1:151968-198452 GCF_053596135.1 Streptomyces sp. NPDC001770
AACCCGGATACGGCCATACGGACCGGACCCGGATACGGCCCCGGTGGACCGGATCGCAGCCCCACCGGCCCGTGGCGCCCCGCTCGAAAGGGTGAACCTACCCCCGAATGCGGCGTGTCCCGACATCGGAGGCGCCACGGTGCGGGAGGGGCGGGTGGTGCCGTCACCCCCGCGCCGGGCGCGGGCGGCGCGGGAGCGGGCGTGAGGGGAGTGACCGTGGAACCAGTCAAGGGGAGGCCACCGGCACCGCTGCGGGACCGGGCGCGCTACCGGTTCGACCGGACGCTGGCACGGTCCACCGGCACCCTGATGGGCTGGCTGGTCCTGATCTGCCTGGCAGTCGTGGTCCCGGTGAGCACGGTGCTGGTGTGGACCGACCCGGCCGTGCCCAGGTCGCTGGCGGACCGGCTGACCGCGGTGTGGCGGACCAGCGCCGAGACGCTCCGCCTGGGTTCGGCCACCGGCGCCCCGCTCCGGCTGGCCCTGTCGGCCCTGCTTGGGCTGGTCGCCCTGCTCGGCGTGTCGACCCTGGTGGGGGTGGTCACCACCGGTCTCGCCGACCGTATGGCGGAGCTGAGCCGGGGCCGGTCGCGGGTCCTGGAGCACGGGCACGTCGTCGTACTCGGCTGGTCGGACCAGGCGACCACCGTGGTGAGCGAGCTGGTTGCGGCCCAGGCCCCGCACCGGCCGCGGGCCGTCGTCCTGCTCGCCGACCGGGACAAGGCGGAGATGGAACGCGCGCTCGCCGCCCACCTCCCGCCGTCCGCCCGCGGGCGCCTCGTCTGCCGCAGCGGCCCCGCGAGCGATCCCGACGTGCTCGCGCTCGTCAGCCCGCACACGGCGAGCACCGTACTGGTGCTGCCCTCGGGGGAACCCGCGGCGGACGCGGAGGTGCTCCGGGTCCTGCTGTCGCTGCGCGCCGTGCTCGGCGAGGACACCGACGGGCCGCCGGTGCTCGCCGCGGTGCGCGACGACCGGTACCGCGCCCCCGCGCGACTGGCCGCCGGCCCGCGCGGCACGGTCCTGGAGACCGACACCGTCACCGCCCGGCTGATCGCCCAGTGCGTCGGCAGACCGGGACTCTCCCTCGTACTCCGCGACCTCCTCGACTTCGCCGGCGACGAGTTCCACCTCGCCGACGCCACCGCCTTCCACGGGGACACCTTCGGCAACGCCCTGCTGGGCCATCCGGACTCCTGCGCGGTCGGTCTCCTCACGCCCGACGGCCGTACGCTGCTCAGCCCACCGGCCGGCACCCCGGTCGAGCCGGGCAGCCGCCTGATCGTGCTCGCCCGCGACGACGGCAGCACACGGGTGGAGGACTGCCGGCATCTGGTCGATCCCGCCGCGACCGCCACGGGCGACCCCCCGCCCGACGACCCGACCCGCCTGCTGGTGCTCGGCTGGAACCGGCGCGCCCCGCTCGTCGTCGGCCAGCTGCGGGACACCGCCCGCCCCGGTTCCGTCCTGGACGTGATCACCGACAGCGCGGTCCCCGCGCCGAGGGAACCCGGGATCGGCACACCGACGGCGCCCCCGTCGGTGAACGGCACACCCGAAGGCGCTGCCGTGCGGTTCCGGTCCGCCGCGCTGTCACGGCCCGAGGCACTGCTCGGGCTCGACCTCACCCCGTACGACGGACTGGTCGTCCTCGGACCCGATCCGGGCGAGGGCCCGGACCACCCCGACGACTGGACTCTCGTCACTCTGCTGGCCCTGCGGCTGCTGGAGGAGCGCGCCGGACGGGAGCTGCGCGTCGTCACCGAGCTCACCGACGACCGCAACCGCCCGCTGGCCCCCGTCAACCACGGCTCCGACGTCATCGTCAGCGGCAAACTCACCGGACTGCTGATGGCCCAGATCACCCAGAACCGGCATCTGGCCCCGGTCTTCGACGAGCTGTTCGCCGGCGACGGAGCGAACGTCCTGCTGCGCCCCGCCAGTACGTACGTCCGTACGGGCGCCGAGACCACCTTCGCCACCGTCGTCGCAGCCGCCCGCGACCGCGGCGACTGCGCGATCGGCTACCGCTGCCACGACCGGTCCGCCCCGGGTACGGACCACGGCGTCCGGCTCAATCCGCCCAAGGGCGAGCGGCGCGTGTGGAGTGCCGGGGACCAGGTGGTCGTGGTGGGGACGCCTCATGGGAACACCGCCGCCGGGTCCGGACCGCCGCGCCGGGGCGCGTACCGGGACACCTACCGGGCCGGTCCCGTCGGCAAGGGCCGCCTCTGAGACGTCTCGCCGAGTGCCTTCCGCCGGTCTCCGGCCGGACGACGGCACTTCGACGACACGTCCTAGACTTGCCGGGTGGACGGGTCTATGGGGTTGCGGGAGCGCAAGAAGCAGCGGACGCGGGAGACCATCTCCGAGGTCGCGATCGCGCTCTTCCTCGAGCACGGATTCGACCAGGTCTCCGTCGCCGACGTCGCCGCCGCCGCCGAGGTCTCCAAGCCGACGCTCTTCCGGTACTTCCCCACCAAGGAGGACCTGGTCGTCCAGCGGTTCGCCGACCACCAGGACGAGGCCGCCGAGGTGGTGCGGAACCGTCCGGCCGGAGTGGGCCCGCTCGACGCCCTGCACCGGCACTTCGTGGAGGGGCTGGAAGCCGGCGACCCCGTCACGGGACTCAGTGACCACGAGGCCGTCCTCGCCTTCCACCGCCTCCTCCACTCCACCCCCGGCCTCGTCGCGCGCTCCGCGCAGTACCTCGCCCGCGCCGAGGAGGAGCTGGCCCGCGCCCTCACCGAGACCCTCGACGGGGAATCCCGGGAGATCACGCCCCGGCTGCTGGCCGGCCAACTGGTCGCCACCCAGCGCATCCTGGCCATGGCGAACTGGCAGCGGATCGTGGACGGCAGGTCCGCCGAGGACGTCCGCCCCGAAGCCCTCGCCGACGCCGACCACGCCTTCTCCCTGCTGAGCCGCGGCCTCGCCACCCTCGGAGCCGCGCCGGAGACGGCGCACGGAACCGCGCGCGAGGCAGCGCGCGAAGCAGCGCGTGAAGCGGCGCACGGCACCGCGCACGAGGCAGCGCGTGACGAGGCGCACGAGACCGCGCACGGAGCGCCGTCCGACCGCGGCGGCACTCCCGCCACCGGCTGACGCTCCGGCGCCCGGCCCGCCCTCCGCGCGCCCGCTCACCCCCCCCACCCGGCGTGTGCCGCATGTGGTGTCGGGCACAGCCGCTGCCCCGCACCGGATACCCCTCCGCGCCCCGCCCCTTGTGCCCGCTGGTGCGTCCGTCCCCGGAGGCCGGTGCGCGCGGGGCCGGGGTGACGGGGATCTCCTTCCGCAGGGCGGCGGCTCTCGGGCACTGTGGTGCGGTCGGGGGACACTCCACTGCCGCACGACCGAGCGAGATGCCATGACCGCGACCACCGCAGCCGCCGAACAGCTCCACCTCCACCTCTCCCGCCGCGCGCGTCGCGCCCGTACCGGCGGTCCGGAGGAGCGGGGGCCGAAGGTCCTGGAACACGTCCTCGGCTGGACCCTCGTCGTCGTCCTCGCCCTTCTCGTCACCCGGGCGGGACTCATGTGACTGCCGCGTCCGGCCGACCCTGACGCACAGGGACGGCCGACCGTGACGCACAGGGACGGCCGACCGTGACGCACCGGGACGGCCGGCCGTGACGCACGCGGCGTCCGGCCGTGACGCGCACGAGCCGCCGGGCAGCTTCCCCTGACGGATGATCACAGCCTCCGCGGCCCCGTGACGGCGGCGCCCCGATCGGGCATACTCGACGCGCCACAGCCGCTGACCGGCATCTTCCGCGATCCGGAAGGGCAGGATCGGCTGGGCACGCACCGCTTGTGCCGGGCCCCGCCCGGACCACTCGGCGAACGCGGTTCCCCACCCCGGGCCCGTCCGCCGTCACGCCCGACAGGGAGGAGAGCGCCGTCATGCCCGACCGAGCCCCGCAGCAGGTGGAACGCCGTCTGCCCACCGAGGAGTCCCGGCAACTGCTCATGCTGGTCCGCGACATCGTCGCCAACGAGATCGCGCCCAGGGCGGCCGACGAGGAGGAGGCGGGCCACTTCCCGCGCGAGCTTTTTTCCCTCCTGTCCGAATCGGGCCTTCTGGGTCTGCCGTACGACTCCGCCTTCGGCGGCGGCGACCAGCCGTACGAGGTCTACCTCCAGGTCCTGGAGGAACTGGCCGCCGCCCGGCTGACCGTGGGACTCGGGGTCAGCGTCCACTCGCTCGCCTGCCACGCGCTCGCCGGGTTCGGCACCGAGGAGCAGAGGAAGGCGCACCTGCCCGCGATGCTCTCCGGCGGCCTCCTGGGCGCCTACTGCCTCTCCGAGCCCGCGTCCGGCTCCGACGCCGCCTCGCTGCACACCAGGGCGGTGAAGGACGGTGACGACTGGGTTCTCACCGGCACCAAGGCGTGGATCACCCACGGCGGCATCGCCGACTTCTGCACGGTGCTGGCCCGCACCGGCGTCGACGGCCCCCGGGGCATCACCGCCTTCCTGGTCCCCGGCGACGCCGAGGGGCTGAACGCGGCGGCCCCCGAGCGGAAGATGGGCATGAAGGGATCGCCCACCGCCCAGCTCAACTTCGACGGCGTACGGGTCCCGGACGGCCGCCGGGTCGGCGAGGAGGGCCAGGGCTTCGCCATCGCGCTCTCCGCGCTCGACTCCGGCCGCCTGGGCATCGCCGCCTGCGCGATCGGCGTCGCCCAGGCCGCACTGGACGAGGCCATCCGATACGCCACGGACCGGCGGCAGTTCGGGCGCCCGATCGCGGACTTCCAGGGGCTGCGCTTCCTGCTCGCGGACATGGCCACCCAGATCGAGGCCGGCCGGGCGCTCTACCTGGAGGCCGCCCGGCTCCGCGACGCCGGACAGCCCTTCTCCCGGCAGGCCGCCATGGCGAAACTGTTCTGCACGGACGCGGCCATGCGCGTCACCATCGACGCCGTGCAGGTACTGGGCGGCTACGGCTACACCCGTGACTTCCCCGTCGAACGCCTGATGCGGGAGGCCAAGGTGCTCCAGATCGTGGAGGGCACCAATCAGATCCAGCGGATGGTCATCGCCCGCCACCTCGCCGGCCCCGAAACGCACTGATCCGCTGGGGCAGCCCCGACCACACCGGCGTGGTCACGATCCGGGTCCATTCCCGGTCGTGACCGCCCGGCAGGGTTCGCCCGGACCCCTCCCAGTCGCGGAGCAGCGCGACGTAGATGGGGGAATCGGAGGGCGGCGCGGCCGACGGGGTCCGGACGGCGGGCGGCATCCCCGCCGGGGGAGCGCCCGCACCGGGGCGACCCGCGGCGGCGCGGGGTTCCGGCTGCGGGCGGAGCGGTGCCGTGGGCCGGGGAACCGATTCTTCGGATGGCGGTGCGACGAGACGGCGACGACCGGAGCCCGCCGCGGTGTCCGGGATGGTCATACCGGACCAACGCCCGGGGCGGCGTCGGGTCACTGTACGAAAGATGCGCGCCGATGTTCGAGTCGGTTCACGGACCGGTACCCGCACCACGCCGGCGGCGCCGTCGCGGTGCGCGGGGTACGGGATCGGCGGACTCGGGAGCTCAGGCGGCGCGGCGCATCTGCGGCATGCGCATCGGGCGCGAGCCGGGACCCCCGGCGTGCGAGAACGGCTGCATGCGCCAGTCGAGCCCCTGGGGGAGCGTCAGCAGCAGCGCGGTCTCCTGCTCCTGCACCTCCAGCGTCTCGTCGGCGGGCTCGGCCTCGGCCGCGTCGCGGCCCGTCCCGGCGCAGACGGTGAGCACGAACGGGTTCCAGGGGGTCGGGCAGAGTGCGTGCTCGGGGAACACGTCCTCGTCGGCCAGGAGCGCGATCGGCTGCTCGCAGTCCGGGCAGAAGACCCGGTACATCTCAAAGGTGTCGTACGCGTCGGACAGGCTGTCCTCGTCCGTATCGACGGGCTCCGGTTCGCTGTGACCGGTGAGCTTCAGGCTCTGCATGGGAAGTCCCCCCTCAGTGGGCCGGTGAGGCACTGTGGCCCCGACCACAGCAAGCACTTCCCTCCGTGACTCCGCTGTAACCGCCGGCGGGGTGGACAACAGGCGGTAAACATGTGGCCTTGGTCACATGGGGTCCGCAAGGGTCCTTCCGGCCTTCTCCGGACCGTCCCCCGAGCGGCCGGGGCCGTGTCCGCAAAGTCACGCCAGGCCCGTCGAACCCGGCCCGCCCGAGTGGTCAATCATCGCAAATGCCCGTACATGTCCGGTGCGTGGGCGATCCTCCGCTCCGCGTCCCCGCGTACCGGGCACCCCGCGGTGGCCCCGCCGGGCGTGTCGCGGGACTTTGCGGACAGGACCCTGGGCAATAGGTTGACCGCATGGAGGAGCTGGACCGTCAGATCGTGGAGTTGCTCGTCAAGGACGGGCGGATGAGCTACACCGACCTGGGCAAGGCCACGGGCCTGTCCACATCGGCTGTTCATCAGCGTGTCCGCAGGCTGGAGCAGCGCGGGGTGATCCGGGGTTACGCCGCGGTCGTCGACCCCGAGGCCGTCGGCCTGCCCCTCACCGCGTTCATCTCGGTGAAACCGTTCGACCCCAGCGCCCCGGACGACATCGCCGAGCGGCTCACCGGCGTGCCCGAGCTGGAGGCCTGCCACAGCGTCGCCGGTGACGAGAACTACATCCTCAAGGTGCGGGTGGCCACGCCGCTGGAGCTTGAGCACCTGCTCACCCGCATCCGCTCGCTGGCCGGGGTCTCCACCCGGACCACCGTGGTCCTGTCCACCCCGTACGAGGCCCGGCCCCCGCGCATCTGACCGGTTCACCCCGTACGAAGCCCCGGCCCTTCGCGCATCCGACCGCTCCGTGCCGGGCGTACGCCGGTCCACGCCGGCCCCTCCGGCGCGCCGTTCCGGGAGGGGCGCGGACCGGTGCCGCGGGGGCACGCGGGAGACTGGTCCCATGACCCAGAGCACCGCCCGTCGAAGCGCCCCCGAACACCGCACCGTGCTGCTGCGCGGTGGAGACGTCCACAGCCCCGCCGACCCGTTCGCCACCGCGATGGTCGTCGAACGAGGGCATGTCGCCTGGGTGGGCTCCGAGGGGGCCGCCGACGCGTTCGCGGGCGCCGCCGACGAGGTCGTCGACCTGGAAGGCGCCCTGGTCACCCCTGCCTTCACCGACGCCCACGTGCACACCACCTCCACCGGTCTCGCGCTCACCGGGCTCGACCTGTCGGGCGCCCGCGGCCTGTCCGAGGCGCTGGACCTCGTCCGCGCCTTCGCCGACGGCCGGCCCGCCGACGCGGTCCTGCTCGGCCACGGCTGGGACGCCGCGCGCTGGCCCGAGCGGCAGCCCCCGTCGCGCCGTGAGCTGGACGAGGCGGCCGGCGGCAGGGCCCTCTACCTGACCCGTATCGACGTGCACTCCGCAGTCGTCACCACGGCTCTCCTGGAGCGCGTCCCGGGGGTCACGGCGATGTCCGGCTACCGCGCCGACGGCCCGCTGACCGGCGACGCCCACCACGCGGTACGCGCCGCCGCGCACGCCTCCGTGACCGTGCGGCAGCGGGCCGACGCCCAGCGCGCGGCCCTGCGCCACGCCGCCTCGCTCGGCATCGGTACGGTCCACGAGTGCGGCGGCCCCGACATCTCCGACGAGGACGACTTCACCTCGCTGCTGGCCCTGGCCGGCGCCGAGCCCGGCCCCCGGGTCCTCGGGCTCTGGGCCGAGCACGTCGAGGATGAGAAGGGGGCCGCGCGCATCCGTGAGCTCGGCGCCGTCGGCGCGGCAGGCGACCTCTTCGCGGACGGTTCGCTCGGCTCGCACACCGCCTGCCTGCACGAGCCGTACGCCGACGCCCCGCACACCGGCTCCGCCCACCTGGACGCCGCCCGGATCGCCACCCACGTCGCGGCCTGCACCGAAGCGGGGCTCCAGGCCGGGTTCCACGCCATCGGCGACGCCGCGATCACCGCCGTCGTGGACGGCATCCGCGCCGCCGTCGAGCGGGTCGGCCTGGCCCGCGTCCGGGCCGCGCGCCACCGCGTCGAGCACGCGGAGATGCTCACCCCGGAGACGATCGCCGCCTTCGCCGAACTCGGCCTGACCGCCTCCGTGCAGCCCGCCTTCGACGCGGCCTGGGGCGGCGAGGACGGCATGTACGCCCGCCGCCTCGGCACCGAGCGCGCAGCGACGCTCAACCCCTACGCGGCCCTGCTGCGCGCGGGCGTGCCGCTCGCCTTCGGCTCGGACAGCCCGGTCACCCCGCTCGACCCGTGGGGCACCGTGCGAGCCGCCGCCTTCCACCGGAACCCGGAGCACCGGATCTCCGTACGCGCCGGATTCACCGCCCACACCCGGGGCGGCTGGCGTGCCGCGGGCCGCGACGACGCGGGAATCCTGGTGCCCGGAGCTCCGGCCGACTACGCGATCTGGCGTACCTCGGAACTGGTCGTCCAGGCGCCCGACGACCGGGTCGCCCGGTGGTCGACCGACCCTCGCTCCGGCACCCCTGGCCTGCCCGATCTCTCTCCGGAGGCCGATCTCCCCGTCTGCCTGAGCACCGTCGTGGGCGGACAGACTGTCTACGTACGACCGAACGAGTGATGAGACGATCTTCCGTACCGCCGATCGATGGGGGGAGCGGTCGCACGCGACCTGCGGATCTTCGCCGCTGACCAGGCAATATGAGACAAGACCGCTGGTCAGGCCGTTGTTGACAGAAAGCGGTCACCGGCCGGTAGGTTCGGCCGGGTCCACCACAGGACGTCCACCGGTCGAACCTCCATGCAGTCGTCGAACGCCGCTGGGTCACGGGGTGGTGAGCCGCACCGGCCCACCGTCACTGACAGCCAGGTTCAGCGCCCGCGCCTCGGGGGCGAGGGAAGGTTTCGCCGGTCGGCGGGTGCGACCCGGGTGGGGCCCGGACGTCCAGTAGACAACGGCTTTCGGTCGACCCGCAGCCAGCGGGCGCCAGGTCGGCCCGAAGGGCGCCGGGCCCCGATCCGCAGGACCGCCGTCGGTGTGCGGACCGGGATCCCGTCGGAGGGTTCGCCACTCGTTCACCGGAAAGCCGCCGCGGTCCGGCGCTGATCTGTCCTCACTTCCACGGGTCTGTCCCGCGGTCCGGGCGCCGCCGTACGCCCGGGGCGCACGACGGGTCCCGGACGGTCGATATGGTGTGCATCTGCGTACGGACCTTTAAGGGGCAGTTAGTGAACGACGGCGGTCAGCGGCGGTACGACCCGCTCGGCAGAGTCCTGGTGATCATCCCGACCTACAACGAGGCCGAGAACATCAAGCCGATCGTCGACCGGGTGCGTTCCGCCGTCCCGGAGGCCGACATCCTGGTCGCCGACGACAACAGCCCCGACGGCACCGGCAAGATCGTCGACGAGATCGCGGCCGAGGACGCCCACGTGCACGTGCTGCACCGCAAGGGCAAGGAAGGACTGGGCGCCGCCTATCTGGCCGGATTCGCCTGGGGTGCCGAGCACGGCTACGGCGTCCTCGTCGAGATGGACGCGGACGGCTCCCACCAGCCCGAGGAGCTGCCCCGCCTGCTCACCGCCCTCAAGGGCGCCGACCTCGTCCTCGGCTCGCGCTGGGTGCCGGGCGGCCGGGTGGTGAACTGGCCCAAGAGCCGGGAGGTCATCTCCCGCGGCGGCAGCCTCTACTCGCGGCTCGCGCTCGGCCTGGACGTACGCGACGTGACCGGCGGTTACCGGGCCTTCCGCACCGAAACCCTCGAGGGGCTCGGCCTGGACGAGGTCGCCTCCCAGGGGTACTGCTTCCAGGTCGATCTGGCCCGCCGCGCGGTGGAGGCCGGATTCCACGTGGTGGAGGTGCCGATCACCTTCGTGGACCGGGAGGTCGGCGACTCCAAGATGAGCCGCGACATCCTGGTCGAGGCGCTGTTCCGGGTCACCGGCTGGGGCATCACCGCCCGGACCAACAAGGTCACCGACAAGGTGCTCGGCCGCAAGCCCGCCCGCCCCGCCGACGCCGGCCCGGAAGCCCGGGCCGAGGCCGCACCGGGCGCCGCCGCCGCGACCCAAGTCGACACCACCCCGGAAGCCCCGGCCTCCACCGCCCCGGACGCCGACCCCTCCTGACGCGCGCGCCCGCCCCGGGGCGGAACCGGGGCGGAACCGGGGCGGAACCGGGGCGGAACCGGGCCGGCAACCGGGGCGGAAGATCACCGGGGCGCCCCCCGCCCGCGCCGCTCGCAGCGCCGTGCAGGCACACTGGGGGCATGACGACCGGCACACCGCCCACGAACCGTCCCCGGCGCTCGCGCGTCCGCAGATTCCTGCCGCTTTCCATCGCCGCCTGGCTGGTGCTGGAGATCTGGCTGCTGATCCTGGTGGCCGACGCGGCCGGCGGGTTCACCGTCCTGCTGCTCCTGGCGGCGGGCTTCGTGGGCGGCGCGGCCGTGGTCAAGAAGGCCGGACGTCGCGCCTTCTCGAACCTCACCGAGACCCTCCGGCAGGCGCCGGGGCAGCCCGGCGGCGGGACGGAGCCGCCGGAGCCGCAGCCGGCGGCCCGGGGCAACGGCTTCCTCATGCTGGGCGGGATCCTGATCATGATCCCCGGCATGCTCTCCGACCTGGCCGGCCTCCTGCTCCTGGTGCCGCCCGTCCGCAAGGCCCTCAGCGGGCTCACCGAGCGGGCCCTGGAGCGCCGGATGGGCGCCGCCGCCCCGGGAAGCCTCTCCGGCACGTTCCAGCAGGCCCGTATGCACCGCCCGGACGGCAAGGTGGTCCAGGGTGAGGTCATCCGCGAGGACGGCACGCAGCCGCCCCCGCGCGGCGACGACGGACCCCAGGGCCCCCGGCCCCCGCTGACCCCCTGAGGGGCCTGCGAAAACACCGGGACGCACAAAGCCGCGGGCCGTGACACATGTTCTGTGTCACGGCCCGCGGCTGTAGTGGCCGCATGCGGTGCGGCCGTCCGTTCGGTGCTTGCGCGGATCAGGCGGACTTCCTGCTGTCCCGCGGATGCACGGCGATGTTCATGGCACCGGAGCGCAGGACAGCCAGCCTCTCGGCCAGCACCTCCTCCAGCTCCTCGCGGGTGCGCCGCTCCATGAGCATGTCCCAGTGCGTACGCGCAGGCTTGCCCTTCTTCTCCTCGGGGCCATCCCCGTCCACCAGGAGTGCCATGGCGCCGCACGCCTTGCACTCCCACTCCGGCGGAATTTCCGCCTCTACCGAGAAGGGCATCTCAAATCGATGCCCGTTCTGGCATGCGTACTCCACCGCCTGGCGCGGGGCCAGATCGATGCCGCGGTCCGTCTCGTAGCTGGTAACCACGAGTCGCGTGCCGCGGAGAGCTCGCTCACTCATGAATCGTGCCTCCCGGGCTTGTCGCCCACAGGACAGGTGTCGCTGTCGTCGTCATCCGGTCAACGTCCGCTCGGCGGTAAAGATTCCCGTTGCCGGCCATGCGTCGCCCGTCTTGCCGCTGCTGTATCAGGGTTGAATACCCACCGCTGCCCGGTTTGTCACTTTTGAACGGATGTGTCACTCAACAGCTTGACGTCATCCACGCGCAGTAACGGTCTTTCCGGGCAGGCCAAAGGCGTACACTACCGGCCTTTTACTTCAACGTCTAAATCCGTTCCGGTACGGGATTGCCCGCGGCGGCCACGGCGGCCCGTACCGGCACCCTGGCGAGCAGTACCGAACCGACGACGAAGAACACCACCAACGAGATGATCGCCTGCCGATAGCTGCCGGTCAGCTGGTACGCCAGGCCGAACACCAGCGGGCCCAGCCAGCTGAGTCCGCGGTCACTCATCTCGTACGCGGAAAAATACTCGGCTTCCTTGCCTCGCGGGACCAGATGCGAGAAAAGGGAGCGGGAGAGGGCCTGGCTCCCGCCGAGGACGAGCCCGATCGCCGCCGCCAGGACGTAGAAGAAGACCGGCGCCCCGGACGGCAGGAACCAGGCGGCGACCAGGATCAGCGTCCAGACCACCAGCGACGCCAGGATCGTGCGCTGCGCGCCGTACAACCGGGCGAGCCGCCCCATCCAGAGCGCGCCCGCCACCGCCAGGATCTGCACCAGCAGGACGGCGGTGATCAGCGTCGTCTGGTCGAGGCCGAGCTCCTCGGAGCCGAACACCGAGGCCTGGGTGATGACGGTCTGCACCCCGTCGTTGTAGATGAGGTACGCCAGCAGGAACGCGAGCGTCAGCGGGTGGCGCCGCATGTCGCGCAGAGTGGCGAGCAGCTGCCGCCAGCCCGAGCCGACGGCGCCCTCGCCGCCCGGCGCGGTCCGGCGGTCGCGCAGCCGACGCAGCGGCACCACCGTGAAAGCGCCCCACCACAGACCGGCGGAGGCCAGGCAGACGCGCACCGACTCCGACTCGGTCAGGCCGAAGGAGTCGTGCCCGGAGTAGAGGACCAGGTTGAGGACGAGGACGAACGCGCCCGAGGTGTAGCCGAACGCCCAGCCCCGCGAGGAGACCTCGTCCCGCTCGTCGGGTCCCGCGATCTGCGGCAGGTAGGAGTTGTACAGCACCATCGACACCGAGATCGCCGCGTTGGCCACGATCAGCAGGAGGGCGCCGAGCAGATACCGGTGGCCGTCCAGGAAGAACATCCCGGTCGTGGCCGCCGCACCCGTGTAGGCGGCGGCCGCGAGCAGCGGCTTCTTGCGGCCCGAACGGTCCGCGGCCGCCCCCACGATCGGCATGAGCACGACCGCGAGGACCACCGAAGCGGAGACCGCGTACGCGAAGAGCGACCCGGCCCGCACGGGTATGCCGAAGGGATGCACGAACCCCTCGGAGTCGGAGGCCGCCTTCGCCACCGAGGTCAGATAGGGCCCGATGAAGACGGTGACCACGCTCGTGGAGTACACCGAACACGCGAAGTCGTAGAAGTACCAGCCCCGCTGCTCCCGTTTGCGCGCGACGGCCTCCGCCGCGTCCCCCGGCCGCCCGGCAGGTTCCGTCGGCTCCGCCGTTCCTGTGGTTCCGGTACTCAACCCGCGCCCCCTGCTCGGTCTGTTCGGATCATGTCCGGCCGGACCGGCGTCAGGACCAGGTCCCGCGCTCGCTCAGCACCGTACGCAGCGTTCCGATGTGATCGGTCATGATGCCATCCACGCCCAGGTCGAGAAGGGCGGTCATCTCGGCCGCCTCGTCGATCGTCCAGACATGGACCTGGAGGCCCAGTGCGTGCGCGGTTCGGACGAAACGGCGGTCGACGACCCGGATGCCGTTCTGGCTCACCGGCACCTGCGCGCACACCGCCCCACGGCGCAGCGGCGCCGGGATCCCGAGCGAGCGCAGCCGCAGGGCCAGTACGCCCCGCACGCCGTACGACGTGGCCAGGCGGGGGCCGCCGAGCCGCTGCGCGCGGGCCACCCGGGCCTCCGAGAACGAGCCGACGCACACCCGGTCCCAGGCGTCCGTCCGGCGGATCAGCGCGAGGAGGGGGATGAGCGAGGACTCGGCCTTCACGTCGACGTTCCAGCGGGCCCCGGGGAACTCCTCCAGCAGGTCCTCGAAGAGCGGCAGGGGCTCCCGCCCGTCCACCCGGGCCCGCCGGACCTCGCTCCACGGCAGGTCCGCTATCCGGCCCCCGGCGTCGGTGACCCGGTCCAGGGTCGGATCGTGGAAGGCGACGAGCCGGCCGTCCGCCGTGGTGTGCACATCCGTCTCGAAATAGCGGTACCCCTCGGCCGCCGCCCGGCGGAAGGCGGCGGCGGTGTTCTCCAGCCCGCCGGCCGCGCCGCCGCGGTGGGCGAACGGGATCGTCGACGGATGGTCGAGGTACGGGTGGCGTCCTGAGGTCACCGCGGAAGTATGACCGCCTCCGGTGACCGCCCGGCAACGGCCCCGGTCGCTTCGGGCGGCCCGGGGGCGGCGAACAGGCGCAGGAAGAACTGGGCGAGCGGCCCGATGGCCAGCGCGTACACGACCGTCCCGATCCCGAGCGAGCCCCCGAGCGCGAACCCGGCCGCCACGACGGCCACCTCGATCACGGTGCGCACCAGGCGCACCGACCGGCCGGTCACCCGGTGCAGACCGGTCATCAGTCCGTCGCGCGGGCCCGGACCGAACCGGGCCGTGATGTAGAGGCCGGTCGCCATCCCGTTCAGGACGACCGCCACCACCATCACCGCGGTCCGGACCAGCCGGCCGTGCGCCTCGGGGACGAGCGCCAGCGTGACGTCCATCGTCAGGCCCAGCACGAAGACGTTGGAGACCGTGCCCAGCCCCGGGCGCTGCCGCAGCGGGATCCACAGCAGCAGCACGATCGCGCCGACCCCGATCGACACCGTCCCGATGGCGACGCCGGTGAGCTCCGAGATCCCCTGGTGCAGCACGCCCCAGGGCTCCAGCCCCAGCCCGGCGACGACCAGCAGCGCCGAACTCACGCCGTACAGGACCAGGCCTGCGTAGAGCCGCACCAGGCGGCGGAGGAGAGAGGAGTGGTGCGGGACGGCGGTGGCGGACATGGCTGCACCCTGCTGTGATCGTGGTGGACCGGCTCATGTCACTCTGTGGCGGGAGATTGGCCGCAAGCCATGGCCAATCCGAGGAAGGTGGACTGATTTCATGGCTCAGTGGACTTCGACCGTCGGGGCCGCCCAGCTCGCGCGCCAGCTCCAGGCCCCGCTCTCCCGTCCCAGCCTCCCCGGAACCCGGAAACCGCCCGCCTACCGCGCTCTCGCGGACGGGGTACGGCTGCTGGTGCTGGAAGGCCGGGTACCCGTCGCCGCGCGCCTCCCCGCCGAACGCGAGCTCGCCCTCGCCCTGGCCGTCAGCCGCACCACCGTCGCCGCGGCCTACGAGGCGCTGCGCGCCGAGGGCTTCCTGGAGTCCCGGCGCGGCGCGGGCAGCTGGACCGCCGTCCCCGCGGGCAACCCGCTGCCCGCCCGGGGCCTGGAACCACTGCCCCCCGAGGCGCTCGGCGCGATGATCGACCTGGGCTGCGCCTCGCTGCCGGCCCCCGAACCCTGGCTGACCCGGGCCGTCCAGGGCGCCCTGGAGGAGCTGCCGCCGTACGCCCACACGCACGGCGACTACCCCGCCGGACTGCCCGCCCTGCGCCGGATGATCGCGGACCGCTACACCGGGAGCGGCATCCCCACCATGCCGGAGCAGATCATGGTGACCACCGGTGCCATGGGTGCCATCGACGCCATCTGCCATCTCTTCGCCGGGCGCGGCGAACGCATCGCCGTCGAGTCCCCTAGCTACGCCAACATCCTCCAGCTGATGCGGGAGACGGGCGCCAGGCTGGTGCCCGTCGCCATGCGGGACGGGCTCGGCGGCTGGGACATGAACCGCTGGCGACAGGTCCTGCGCGATGCCGCCCCCCGCCTCGCCTACGTCGTCGCCGACTTCCACAACCCCACCGGCGCGCTCGCCGACGAGCAGCAGCGGCGCGGTCTGGTGGAGGCGGCGCGCTCGGCCGGCACGGTCCTGGTCGTCGACGAGACGATGCACGAGCTGGTCCTCGACGAGGACGTGGAGATGCCCCGCAGGGTCTGCGCGTTCGACCCGGCCGGCAGCACGGTGATCACCGTGGGATCGGCCAGCAAGGCGTTCTGGGCCGGGATGCGGATCGGCTGGGTCCGGGCGGCGCCCGACACCATCCGCAGCCTCGTCGCCGCCCGCGCCTACGCGGACATGGGGACGCCCGTCCTGGAGCAGCTCGCCATCAACTGGCTTCTGAACACCGGCGGCTGGGCCGACGCGGTCGGGCTCCGGCGCGAGCAGGCCCGGGACAACCGTGACGCCCTGGTCGCCGCGGTGCGCAGGGAGCTGCCCGACTGGGAGTTCCAGGTGCCGCGCGGGGGCCTGACCCTCTGGGTGCGCACCGGCGGCCTCTCCGGGTCGCGCCTGGCGGTGGCGGGCGAGCGGGTCGGCGTACGGGTGCCGTCCGGGCCGCGCTTCGGGGTGGACGGGGCGTTCGAGGGGTACGTCCGGCTGCCGTTCACGGTGGGCGGCCCGGTGGCGGACGAGGCGGCGGCACGGCTGGCCGCGGCCGCGGCGCTGGTCCGGGCCGGCGCGGGGGCGGGCGCCGACGTGCCGCGGACCTTCGTGGCCTGAGGACCCCGGGACGGAAACGGGCGACGGGCGGGCAGGGACCTGTGGGGTCCTTACCCGCCCGTCGTACGCGCGGTACCGACCGTCAGCCCTCCGCGACCGCCGGCTGCGGCGCGCGGAACGCGTCCCGCTTCCCGAAGGGGTCGTCCGCCGGAACCCCGGGGGCCCCGGGGACGGCCTCCCCGGGAGTGCGCTCCGGGAGCAGGGCGAGCACGGCCGTGCGGTCCGCCTCGCCGGCGGCCTCGTCGTACGGGTCGGGAGTGGCCGGTACCTGGAGTCTCAGCACCTCGCCCGCCCCCAGCCGGGCGTAGCCGCGGCCGGCGGGGACCCCGGGTACGGGCGTGGTGTGCGGTTCGGCGCCGAGGACGGCCGCCACCTGCTCGCGGGAGGCGGCACCGAGGACGGCGCGGGCCCGGGTGTGGGCCAGTACGGCGTCCGTGAGGCCGTCCACGGCGTCGAACTGGTCGGCGAGCACCACGGTGACCCCGGCCGCCCGGCCGTGCCGCAGCGGCACCTGGAGGAAATCCTGCGGGTCGGGCCGGCCGTCCGCCGCCGCCAGGTGCCCGAGGACGGACGGGCGGTCCAGCAGGATCCAGAGGGGCCGCCCGGTGGTCCCGGAGGCGTGGCGTCCGGCCTGGCGTTCGCGGTTGGCGTCGATGAGCCGCCGTTCCGTCTCGTGCGCCGCCCATTCGAGCGTCGCCAGCGCGCCCGCCAGCCCGCACTCGACGGCGAGGACGCCCTCGCGCCCGGCCAGGAACCCGTACTCGCCGGTGCCGCCGCCGTCGACGACCAGCACGTCGCCGTCCCGGAGCGCCTGCAGCGCGATGGAGCGCAGCAGCGTCGTCGTACCGCTGCCGGGCGTCCCGACGGCGAGCAGATGCGGTTCCGCGGAGCGGGGGCCGGTCCGCCAGACGACGGGGGAGGCGTCGTGGTGCGCGTCGCCGTCCTGGACCGGCACGGTGCGCCCGACCGAGCCCGGGTCGGTGAAGCCGAGGACGGTCTCGCCGGGGGCGGTGACGAACCGCTGGGCGCCGATCGTGGCCGGGAGCGGGCCGAGCACGGTCATGGCGAGCTCGTTGGACTCCTCGTCCCACACGAAGTGGTACTCGCGGCCCCGGCCGGACTTGGCGTGCACCACCTGTTCGATCCGGGTCCGGGCCTCGCTCTCGCCGTCGGTGAACCAGGCCGGATAGGTGACCCGGAGCCGGAGGAGCCGGCCGTCGCCGTCGAAGGCGTAGTCGCCGAAGGACTGCTCCCAGTCGCCGCCGTGGGCGAAGAGCGGCGCGGGGTCGTCCGCCACCGAGAAGTACGGGACCAGCGCCTCGTACAGGGTGCGCAGCCGGGTCTCCTCCGCCTCGCCCGGGCCGGTCTTCACGGGGGCCCGGCCACGGCCCTTCCAGGCGGCGGCGCCCATCACCGCGATCAGGGCCAGCACCGGCCCGTGCGGGATGAGCGCCACCGCGGTCAGGCAGGCCGCGACGAGGAACAGCTTGGAACCGCGCCGGTCCTTGGGCGTCGCGGCCCATCTCTGCCGTCCTGCGACGGCCAGCAGCCGCAGACCACGGGTGATCGTGATCAGCGGGTGGAGGACGTCGGTGGCGCTGTCGGCGGCCGTGCGCGCGAACTCGCGACCGCGAGTGATCGAAGCGCCGCCGCTGCTCAGAATGCGGGGAAGTGGTCGCCGGGCCACGTCTGTCTCCTGGGTGGGGGGGTGTGGGTTCGGTGTGGAGGGTCAGAACTTGATCCCGCCCAGCAGGCCGGCGAGGCTCGCCCCGCCCGCCGTGATGCTGGGCGCGATGGCGGTGCCGGCGAGGTAGAAGCCGAAGAGGGCGCAGATCAGTGCGTGGGACGCCTTCAGCCCGTCCTTCTTGAAGAAGAGGAAGACGATGATGCCGAGCAGTACCACGCCCGAGATGGAAAGGATCATGAGCGGTTCTCCTGGGTGAGAGGGACGGTCACCATGAGTCCTTCCAGGCTCACCCGGTGTATCTATACGATAAAAGATGCATTCGGGTGAGAAGGTGGTGTTTTCACCCGACCGGTCCAGGAAAGGTGGCCACTCGGCCGTACGCCGTGTGCGCCCCGACCCCGCCCCGGATGTGAGGAAGACCGCACCGCGGGACCGCATCCGCGCCCCGGGACCCAGGCCCCGCCACGCCCCCGGACCCGGCCCTCCAGGTGTCCCGGACCCGCGCGGTTGCGGGACAGTACCCTGACGGTTTACCCGCGCGGCCCCCCCGGCCGTACGCCCCGGCGGGGCAGCGGCGACGACAACGGCAACGACAGCGGTCAAGGAAGGCGGTCCGACCGATGAGCGAAACCCCCGGCCCCGAGGTGGTCGAGCTGGCCACGAAGGTCTTCGACCTCGCCCGCCGCGGCGAGACGGACACCCTCGCCGCCTACGTGGACGCGGGCGTGCCCGCCAACCTCACCAACGACCGGGGCGACTCGCTGCTCATGCTCGCCGCGTACCACGGCCACGCGCCGGCCGTCACCGCCCTCGTCGCCCGGGGCGCCGACCCCGACCGCGCCAACGACCGGGGCCAGACCCCGCTGGCCGGAGCCGTCTTCAAGGGTGAGAGCGCCGTCATCGAGGCACTGCTCGCCGCGGGCGCCGATCCGGCCGGAGGGACCCCCTCCGCGGTGGACACCGCGCGCATGTTCGGCAAGGCGGACCTGCTGGAACTGTTCGGTGCCCGCTGAGACGGCCGCCCGCACGGGCGGCGCGGCCCACGGCGACCGGTCCGTCGGAAATGTGGTCGCGGTGGCGAAATGGCTGGGTCATCATGACGTCGCGGGTCCGCTCCGGACCACCGACGAGAGGCAGAGGAAGATGCTCTACACCAGGCAGAAGACGGCGGTCGGCCGATCATGTCGCTGCGCGGTCTAGTGCTCCGGCACCAGGCGGTGTTCCTCGGGCCGCGGCAAGGGCTGCGCCCTTCCCGGCCCTGATCCTCCGGACACCACCCAGGAACTGCACAGTCCCGGTTGCGTCGACAGCTTGATGTGAGGCTTTCTCCATGTTCGATCCATTCATAGCGCCGAGCGGCACCCTGCTCGGCCTGCTGCAGAGGGGCCGCGGCGACGGCACGCTCCACGCGCTCGCCGCACCCCGTACCGAGGCGCTCGCGGCACTCAACCACTGCGTTCTGAGCGATCCCCGCCACGACTGGCAGGTCGAGAACCGCTCCCTGTACTACGCCCGGCTCTACATCGACCTCGACGGCGGTCTGGAGGAGATCGAGCGGCACCTCGCCGATCCCGAGGACCACCTCGACACCGACGACTCGCGCACGGGCCTGGCCCTCGCGGTCCTCGGCCACCTCGCCTCGTACGGACGCGGCGACGCCCTGGCACTGCTGCGGACGTACGCCGCCACCGGCGCCAACTGGTCCTGGGCGCTCGACGAGCTCGCCCTGCGCGACGACGACGCCGGCCTGCGCGCCCTCGCGCTGCCCGTCCTCGCCCGGTTCGCCGACACCCCCGAAGGCGCCGCCGAGCTCGCCGCCGCCGTACGCGACGCCTTCGAACCGCGCCCCTGGCGGCTCTGGTCCGACGACCCGCGCGCCGCCGTCGGCGCCCGCATCCGCACCGCCACCGAGCGCGGCTCGTTCGACCGCTGGCAACGCCAGATGTCACCCGGCGGCCCCCGCCCCGGATGGAGCGTCCAGGCCGTCCTGGACTGGGCCCAGCAGGCCCTGGAACGCGGCAAGGCCCTGCACGTGCCCGCCGCCCGCTGCCTCGCCGCCGTCGCGGGCGCCGAGGACCGGCCCGCGATCGTGGCAGCGGCCCGCAGCGGTCCCGAGGGCGCCCGCTGCGCCGCCCTGCACTACCTCGCCGAGGCCGAGGACCCCGCCGTGCTCGACCTGATCGACGCCGCCGCCGCCGACCCCTCGCACACGGTCGCCGAGGCCGCCGTCGCCGCCTTCGAGCGGATGCCCGGCCGCGCCGCCGTCGAGCGGGCCCGCCGCTGGGCGCACCGGCCCGACGCGCTGGGCGCCTCGGCCGCCGGCACCCTCGCCCGCCGCGGTACCCCCGCCGACGCCCCCCTCGTCCTCGGCGCGCTGCGCGAGGCCGTGCGCGCGGGCCGGCCCGACACCCTGCGGCTCGGACCGCTGGTGGACGGAGCGGGCCGCCTCGGCATCGCCTGCGCCGCCCCCGTCCTGCGCCACGTCTACCGGGAGACCCCCTCCTCGCACCTGAGGGGCCGCGCGGCCCGCGCGCTCGCCGCCACCGACCCGTCCTTCGCGACCGGCTTCGCCGTCGAGTGCCTGTGGGACTGCGAGGAGACCACCCGCGAGATCGCCGCGCTGCACGCGGAGACCGGGGACGTACGCGTCGCCGAGCGGCTGCGACGGCTCGCCGCCGACCCCGCCGAGGAGGCCGAGGTGCAGACCGCGGTGCGCAGCCGCATCGAACCCGAGGCGACCGGGGTCTGAGCCGGCCGGTACGCGCGAAGCGCCCCGGGGGACCGTGACACCCCCGGGGCGTCCGGCGGGAAGCCCCGCCGGACGCCCCGGGGGTGCGCCCCGCACGGGTGCGAACGGCCACAGGACGTTTTCCGGCCGGACAGATCCTTGTCGGCCCGTTCACGCCCACGGTGAGAACAACCCCCGTATGCGTGTCGTCATCGTCACCGAATCCTTCCCGCCGGACGTCAACGGCGTGGCCCACACCACCCTGCGGACCGCACGGCACCTCGCCGCCCGCGGCCACCAGCCGCTCGTCATCGCCCCGGCCGCGGCCGGGGCGGGCACGGCGGAAACCTCCCCCGACGCCGACGCCCCCTGCCCGGTGGTCCGCGTCCCCTCCCTCCCGCTCCCCGGCTACCCGCAGGTCCGGGTGGCCCTGCCCGGCCGCAGACTCGCCGCCGCCCTCACCGCCCACCGCGCCGAACTCGTCCACCTCGCAAGCCCGTTCGTGCTCGGCGCGCGCGGCATGAACGTCGCCGGACGACTCGGGCTGCCCGCCGTCGCCGTCTACCAGACCGACCTCGCCGGCTACGCCCGCACCTACCTCGGGACCGGCGAGCAGACCGCCTGGCGCCGCATGCGCGCCGTCCACACCGCCGCCGACCGCACCCTCGCCCCCTCCACCGCCGCACTGGGCGACCTCGTCGCGCACGGCGTACCGCGCGTCCACCTCTGGCCCCGGGGCGTCGACGCCGTACGGTTCCACCCGGGCCGGCGCGACGAACGGCTGCGCCGGACCCTCGCCCCGGGCGGCGAACGCCTCGTGGGGTACGTCGGACGCCTCGCGCCCGAGAAGCACGTCGAACTCCTCGCCGGCGCCTGCACCGTGCCCGGCGTCAAGGTCGTCGTCGTCGGCGACGGGCCGAGCGCCGCCCCGCTGCGGGGAGCCCTTCCGGGAGCCGTCTTCCTCGGCCGCCTCACCGGCGACGAACTCGCCCGGCTCTACGCCTCGTTGGACCTGTTCGTCCACACCGGCCCGTATGAGACCTTCTGCCAGACCGTCCAGGAGGCGATGGCCTCCGGGCTGCCGGTCGTCGCCCCCGCCGCGGGCGGGCCGCTCGACCTGGTCGACCACGGCCGTACCGGACTGCTGGTCCCGCCGCTCGACGCCGGAGCCGTCCGCGACGCCGTCCACGCGTTGACCACCGACCCCGAACGCGCCGCCGCCCACGGGCGGGCCGGACGCGCGTCGGTGCGCGGCCGCACCTGGGAAGCCGTCGGCGACCTGCTCCTGCGCCACTACGACGAAGTGCTGCACGACCGCACGGCGGTGGCCGCGTGAACGGGCTCAGGATCGTCAGACTCGCCAACTTCGTCACCCCCGCCTCCGGCGGACTGCGCACCGCCCTCGACGAACTCGGCCGCGGCTACCGCGAAGCCGGACACGACCCCGTCCTGGTCGTCCCGGGCGCCGAGGCCGCCGACCACCGCACCCCGGCCGGCCGGGTGATCACCCTGCCCGGACCCGTACTGCCCGGCACCGGCGGCTACCGCGTCCTGCTCGGCCGCCGCCGGCTCACCGCCCTGCTGGAGGAACTGCGCCCCGACCGGCTGGAGGTGTCCGACCGCACCACCCTGCGCTGGACCGGAGAGTGGGCCCGACGCGCCCGGGTCCCCGCCGTCATGGTCTCCCACGAGACCGCCCACGGCGTTCTGCGCACCTGGGGCGTCCCGGACCGCCCCGCGGGGCTCGCCGCCGACCGCCTCAACACCCGCAGCGCGCACGCCTTCACCCGCATCGTCTGCACCACCGAATGGGCCGCCCGCGAGTTCCTGCGGACCGGCGCCGGCAACGTGGTCCTCGCCCCCCTCGGCGTCGACCTGCGGCACCACACCCCCGGACGCCACGACCCGCGGCTGCGGACCCGGCTGCTCCGGGGCCAGGACGTCCTCCTCCTGCTCTGCTCCCGCCTCTCGGTGGAGAAGCGACCCGGGCGCGCCCTGGACGCCCTCGCCGCGCTCCGCGCGCACGGCGGGGTCCGGGCCGGCCTGGTGGTGGCCGGGAACGGCCCGCTGCGGACCGCGCTGGAACGCCGGGCCAGGACCGAACGCCTCCCCGCGCTGTTCCTCGGGCACATCGCCTCCCGCGACCGGCTGGCCGGCCTCCAGGCATCGGCCGACATCGTGGTCGCCCCCGGTCCCGCCGAGACCTTCGGTCTCTCCGCCCTGGAGGCACTCGCCTGCGGCACCCCGGTGGTGGCGAGCGCCGCCTCCGCGCTCCCCGAGGTCCTGGGCGCCGCTGGGCTGTCCGCCGCCGACACGGGCGAGGCGTTCGCCGCCGCGGTGCGGGAGCTGCTCGCCCGCCCGGAGCAGGAACGCCGGGCCGCCGCCCGCGAGCGGGCCGAGCTCTACGGCTGGGACCGCTCGGTCGCCGCGTTCCTGGAGGCACACGACGTACCGCGCCGCGAAGGGGCACGGGAGGCCCGGACATGAGCGCGCCCACGGACGTCACGGCCCGGGACGACGTCCCCGTCCCCGGCGGCGCGGGGCCCGCGCCCGGCCCGCTGCGGTTCGCGGCACTCGGCGACTCCTTCACGGCCGGGGTCGGCGACCCGGTCGCCCAGGGGCGGCGGGGATGGGCCGGACTCCTCGCGGACTCGCTCGACGACGGGTCCCGGGGCGTGGAGTTCCGCAACTACGCGGTGAGCGGCTCGCTCTCGGCCGAGGTGTGCGACCACCAGGCCCCGGCCGCCGCCGCGTTCCGCCCGCACCTGGCCTCCGTCGTCTTCGGCACCAACGACACCCTGCGCCACCCCTTCGACCTGGACCGCCTCGCCCACCGCATGGACGAGGTCTGCGGGCGGCTGGCGGCGGGCGGAGCCGTACTCCTGACGGCCTGCCTTCCGGACCCGGGAGCCGTCCTGGGGCTGCCCGCCACCCTCGGCCGCCCGCTCGCACGCCGCCAGAACGGTGTGAACGCGGTGGTGCACCACCTCTCGGCCCGGTACGCGGCGGTCCACCTCCACGCCTGCGACCCCGCCTGGGTGACCGACCGCTCGCTGTGGAGCCCGGACCGCCTCCACCCCGCCGAACGCGGCCACCGCAAGGTCGCCGCCGACTTCCACGGGCTGCTCGCCGCGCGCGGCCTGGCGACCGGAGTGCCGCCCGGCCCCGAACCCCGGCTGCCCCGCCCCGGCCGCGCCGCCTCGGTACGGCTGCTCGTCACCGAGGGCGCGGGATGGCTGGCCCGCCGCTCCACCGACCTGCTGCCCCAGCTCCTCCTGCTGGCCGCCCGGGAGGCCGGCCACGCCGCGCTCGGCACCACCGCCCGCCTCGACCAGGAGCACCGCCGTACGGTGCTCGCCGCGTTGACCGCCGTACGGCCGCCCCGGTAGAACCGGGCGCCCCTTCCTGGCCCCCGGCTCCGCCTCCGCTCACCGTGCGTGGGCGAGGAGCCGGACCGAGGGCGGCCCGCGACCGGCTCCGGCCGGGTCCCGAGGGGGTGGCGGCCACGTCCGCGACCGCCGGTGAACCGGCGTCCCGGGCTGTCCGCGGGTGCCCGCCGGAGCCCTCCCACGAGGGCGGACGCATCCCGGGCGGGGCGGTCGGATCTGCGCCGTTTCGACCGTTGTCGGGGTGAGGACCTAATCTGTGACGCGTGACTTCGCCTGCCGATACGGACAACGCCGCGCCCCAGCTCAGCGCGGGCCCGCGGCCCGCACCCGGCCCGGCCGCCGACGAGGGGCTCGCGCGGCGGCTCCGCGCGCTCGCCTGCACCGCGCCGCTGCACGACCTCGACGTGCGCAAGGCGAACCTCGCCGGTGAGTACACCGTCTACGCGATGGCCGAGGTCGCCCTCGCCGCGATCGACGTGGTCACCCTCAACATGGACTTCGACACCGGCGCCGACCACGAACAGATAGTGACCAGACTGCTGCCCCGGGTCCATGCCCAGGCACCCCACCGCCCCGCCGCCGAGCACGAGCGGGTCGCCCGCTGGGTGCTGGACAACCTCATCAACGTCGGCAGCGTCGACCGCGGCTTCCGCGCGGTCTACGGCACCTTCGGGCCCGACGGGGTGTACGTCCGCAGGGACTACGACTTCAAGCTCGTCGAGGAGGTGCCCGGCCACGGCGGCACCGTCTTCCTCCGGGCGACCGACGAGGCCGTCAACGTCCTCGTCGGCGCCCTGGACACCGACGTCACCAGCGCGCAGATCGCCGCCGAGGTCAAGCTGGAGGTGCTGGTCAGCCGCGGCCGCCTCGCGGACGCGCAACTCGCCGCCGAACAGGCCCGCTACCGCACCGTGCAGTACGCCGAGACGCTCCGCCGCACGCTGGAGGCGACCCGCCGCAACGTCCGCGCCGTCGACTGGCTCAACGCCGTCCCCGACATGATCGCCGAGGCGCTCGACCACGTCGCCGACCGCTACCGCCACGAGAACGCGATCCTCACCAACATCCGCAAGGCGCGCGACGAGGCCGAGGAACCCGAGAACAAGCGCCGTGCCGCGGAACTCGTCGACATCGTCAAGGACTGCATCCGCCGCCACACCCAGCTCCAGTCCCGGCTCCTCGAAGCCGGCCCCCTCTTCCGCGCCGAACAGGACCGGCAGGCCTTCGCCACCCCGGCCTCGCGCACCGGCCTCGACCTCTACGGGCAGCTCCTCGCGCCGATCCTGCCGCTCCCCGTCGAACAGTCCATCCGGGCCACCGACGCGTTCTTCGCCCGGGGCACCGGACTGCGCACCCCCACCTCCGTACGCGTCGGCGACCTCGTCGACCTGCTGCTCGCCCCGCCCGTGGAGCGCGAGCACCTGGGCGCCGAGATGCCCGAGCCCGACCTGATCGCCACCCCCGACGACAGCCGGTTCAGCGAGGACCAGCTCGCCCGTGCGACGGCCCTGCTCGACCTGGAGTACGACGCCCCCCGCCGGCTCTCCGGACTGCTGGCCGAGGCCCGTGCCACCCACCGGGACGACCCCGAACTTCCCTACCTGGTGGCCCTGATGGCGGTCCACGCGGCGAGCCCGCCGGTCGGCACCGCCTACCGCCAGGGGGAGCGGCGCCTGCTGTTCGCCGTGGACGACGGCGCCGAGCTCGACGACCCCGAGTTCGGCGGCGCCGACCTCATCGTGGGGACCGCCCTGCTGGACGCGGTGGGCATGGCCGCCGACCGCAAGGAGGCGTCATGAGCGCCTCGCGCAGCCCCGTAGGCGCCCCCGTACGCGCCTTCACGCGTGAACCCGCATCCGCACCCGTACCCGTACCCGTACCGAAGCAACTGCGCACCGAGGAGCCCCAGCCGTGAGCGACCACCGCGCCGAGCACACCGACGCGTGGGACGAACCCGCCGTCACCCCCGCCGTGGAGCCCGCTCCCGCCCCGGGGCAGGCGGCCGTCACCCCGGCCGACGCCGCCGACGCCGCACGCCTGGTCTCCTTCGGACTCCAGCCCAAGCTGGTGCCCGCCCGGGACGCCGAGTACGCCGACCTGCTCCGCCGCTACCGCGAGGAACCCGCCTTCGGACGGCTCGCCGACGCCGTCGCCACCGGCCTCGGCCTGGTCGTCCTGGAGGTCTCCACCCGGGCCGGGATGGCCGTCACCGCCGACGAGGACTCGGTCTTCGCCGTACGGATGGGCGACTACGCCCGCCGCGCCTCCTCCGACGCCGCCGACCGGTTCCTGCACGGCCTCGCCCACCTCGCCGTCGCCGCCATGGCGTTCCCCCGGCCCGAGGACCTCGCCGACGACGCCTACATCGGCCGCATCACCGTCAACGGCGTCGACGCGTTCGTCCGCCAGGCGTGCGTGCGGCTGGAGGAACGCGCCGCCGAGCAGGGCGAGAACACCGACCCCACCAGCGACGCCCCCGGCCTCGAAGCCGGCTGGCGGATCTACGCCCGCCGCAGCGCGACCGGCGCCACCAAGGACGCCCGCCGCCTCGCCGGATCGACCACCGGCATCATCGGCAAGGCCGTCGCCTTCCTCACCGACTCCGGCTTCCTCCAGCGCACCGGCGACGACGCGGGCGGCACCTACCGCACCACCGCGCGCTACCAGCTTCAGGTCCGCGACATGGCGGGCAGCGCCGCCATGGCCGAACTCCTCGAGCTCGGGGTCGTCCCCGTCACCGACGGGGCCGCCACCCTGCTGCCCCCGCGCGACACCGAGGACCTGGACCTCGCGGCCGACGCCGGCCTGCCCTTCCACGGCTGACGCGCCCGGCGCGCCCGCCCCCTCGCCCCACCTGTTCTGCCCGTTCCGCTTCACGAACGACGAGAGTCCGCCGCCATGTACGAGTTGTCCCGGGTCCGCCTCTACTCCATCGGACCGGCCGGTGCGCGCTATGCCGACACCGTTCTCGATCTGCGCGGCGTCGGAGCGCCCGTACCCGAACCAGCCCCGGCCCAGGCCGAGTTCTTCGAGGACGAGCCGGTCGGCCCGCCGCGCCGGCCCGCCCCCGCGGGTGTCCTCTTCCTGGAGAACGGCGGCGGCAAGTCGGTCCTGCTGAAGCTGATCTTCTCGGTGATGCTGCCCGGCCACCGCAACACCCTCGGCGGCGCCAGCTCCGGCGTGCTCCGCAAGTTCCTGCTCGCCGACGACTGCGGGCACGTCGCCCTGGAATGGCAGCACACCCTCACCGGCGAGTGCGTCGTCGTCGGCAAGGTCAGCGAGTGGCGCGGCCACCAGGTCTCCAACGACCCGCGCCGGTTCGCCGAGGCCTGGTACTCGTTCCGCCCCGGACCGGGGCTCAGCCTCGACAACCTCCCCGTCGCCGAGGCCACCACCGTCGGCCGCCCCGCCGAAGGCACCTCCGGCGCCCGGGGACGCCGCCGCACCATGAAGGGCTTCCGCGACGCCCTGATGGACGCCGGGAAGTTCTACCAGCACCTCGACGTGCACTGGGAAGAGATCCACGACCGGTGGAACGAACACCTCGGCGACCTCGGACTCGACCCCGAACTCTTCCGCTACCAGCGCGAGATGAACGCCGACGAGGGCGAGGCCGCCGGCCTCTTCGCGGTCAAGAAGGACTCCGACTTCACCGACCTGCTGCTGCGCGCCGTGACCGACACCCGCGACACCGACGGCCTCGCCGACCTCGTCAGCGGCTTCGGCAACAAGCTCGGCCGCCGCGCCGAACTCACCGCCGAACGCGACTTCACCGCCGGCTCCGCCGACCTCCTCGGCCGGATCGTCGAGGCCACCGCCGCCCGGTCCCGCAGCCGCGACGTCCACGCGGGGGCGGAACGCCGCACCCGCACCCTCGCACGCCGGCTCTCCGCCCGCGCCACCGAGGAACGCGGCCGAACCGCCGAGCTGGCCCAGCACGTCACCGCCGCCGCCCACACCGTCACCGAGGCCGAACGCACCCGGGGCAACCGCGCCCTCGTCGCGGCCGAACTCGCCTACCGCAACGCCTCCCTCGCGCTGGCCGCCGCCGAGAAGTCCGCCGCCGCACAGCGCCGCGAGCTCGGCGACGCCCGTACGCTGCACGCCGCCTGGCAGGCCGCCGAGGCCGTGCTGCGCCACCGCGCCGCCGCCGACCGCTCGGCGCGCGTCGCCGCCGCCATCCGCGAGGCCGAACGCGACGCGGCGCCCGCGCTCGCCGCCCGCGCCACCGCCGCCGCCGACCTGGTACGCGCCCTGCACACCGCCGCCGAGGACGGCGAGCGGGTCGCCAACGAGGAGGAGGAGCGCTCCGGCACCCTCCAGGCCGAGGGCGAGCGCGCCCACCGCGACGCCACCACCGCCGCCACCGAGGCCCAGCGCGCCCGCAGCGAGGCCGGCCACCTGCGCCAGCGCCTCGCCGAGGTCGAGCAGGAGACCGCCGAGGCCGTCCGGGCCGGCTGGCTCGACGACACCGCCCCCGACGCGGACCCGGCCCGCGCCGCGCTCGCCGCGAGCGACGCCGAACAGGCCGCGGTCGCCGCCTGGGACACCGCGCGCGACGCCGCCCGCGCGTCCGCCGACCACGCCCGGGAGGCCGCCGCCGCCGAGAGCCGCGCCGAACTCGCCGCCGCCCGCGCCGCCGACGCCGCCAAGGCCGCCGGGCAGTCCTACGAGGACGAGCGCGCCGCCGCCGACGCCCTCGCCGCCGAGAGCCGCCTCGCCGACCTCCTCGGCCTGCCCTCCGCCACCGGCGTCCCCCAGCCCCGCAGCGGCACCGGACCCGACGAACCGCACGGCACCGCGCCGGGAGGCGCCCGCAACCCCGGCGAGACCGGGTCCGCCCAGCACGGCACCGACCGCCAGGTCGCCCTGGCCGACCGCCGCACCGCCCGCTCCCTGACGACCGAGGACTTCGACCGCGGCGCCGACGAACTGCGGGAACTCCTCGACCAGGGCATCGCCACCGCGGAACGCCGCCTCTTCGACCTGCGTACGGCCGCCGCCGACGACTCCCGCATCCTCGGCGCCCTGGGCGACGGCGGACTGCTGCCGCCCGGCCCCGACGTACTGGCCACCGTCGAGTACCTCGGCGAGCACGGCATCCCCGCCCTGCCCGGCTGGCGCTACCTCGCCCAGGCCGTCGACCCCGCCGACCACGCCCGCGTCCTCGCCGCCCGCCCCGAACTGGTCGACGGCGTCGTCATCACCGACCCCGGCGCCCACGCCCGGGCCCGCGAGGTCCTCGGCGGGGCCGCCCTGCTGCCCCGCTCCACCGTCGCGGTCGGCACCGCCGCCGCGCTGCTCGCCCCCGTGCCCGACCCGGCCGGCGGAACCGACGACGTGTTCCTCGTACCGCCGAACCCGGCCATGCACGACGAACTCGCCGCCGACGAGGAACGCCAGGCCCTGCGCGCCCGGGCCGCCGACCGCGACGAGGACATCCGCGCCCTCGCCGCCCGGCTGGCCGGCGACCGCGCGCTGGCCGCCCGTATCGGAGCCTGGCGCGCCGACTGCCCGCCCGGCACGCTCGCCGAACTCGCCACCGCCGCCGCCACCGCGCGGACGGTGGCCGAGACCGCCGAGGAAGCCCTCGCCGAAGCCCGGACCGTCCGCGCCGAGGCCGACGAGGCGGCCGCCGACACCGCCCGGGTCCGCGAGGAGCGCCAGGAGGCCGCCCAGCGCGCCCGCCGCGCCGCCGACGCCCTGGCCGGTCTCGCCCACCGGCTCCGCGAACGCGCCGGCTGGCAGATCCGGCTCCGCGAACTCATCGACGAGGGCGCCGAGTCGGAGGCCCGCGCGGGGACCTTCCTGGACCGCGCCCGCGCCGCCGACGAGGACCGCCGGGCCGCCCAGCGCGCCGCCGACGACGCCCGCCGCACCGCCCGTGCGCTGCGCGCCGAGCGCGCCGAGATCGCGGGCGCCCCGGAGCCCCTGCCCGAGCCCGGCGAGCACACCGCCCGCCAGGCACTGCCCACCCTCCGCGAGGCCTACCGCGCCGCCTCCCAGCTGTACGAGAAGGTCGGCGTCGGCGCCGACCTCCGCGCCGAACAGGCCCGCGCCGAGAGCGACGAGAGTGCCGCGCTCTCCGAACTCGACCGCCTCAGCAACAAGGTGCGCACCCGCGCCGCCCAGCTCCTCGAAGGCACCGACGGTGCCGACGGCCCTTCCCGGCAGGCGGCGGCAGCCCGCGCCGAATCGCTCGTCCAGCTCCTGGAGACCCGCGCCTCCACCGCCAGCGAGCAGCTGGGCCGGCTGCGCGGCGAGGCCGAACGCCTCGCCCCCGAGGACGAGTCGCCCCACCACACCGACCTGCCCGAGGAGCTCGTCCCGGCCGACGCCGAACAGGCCCAGACCCTGCTGCGGACCGCCACCGGCGAACTCTCCGCCGCCACCGCGGCCCTGGACACCGCGCGCGCCGCCCACGCCGAGCTGCTGCACGCCCACCGCACCGCCGAGGACTCCGCGGGCGGCTTCGAGGAGACCGCCGCCCTGCTGCGCGACCTCCTGCGCGACCACGGCACCGAGGACGAGGACGACGGCCCCGAGCCCCACCCCGGCACCCTCGAAGAGGCCAGGACCTCCGCCACCGAGGCCCGCCGCTCCCTGCGCGCCTGCGCGGCCGACCTCTCCGCCGCCGAGGCCGCGGTCCGCGAGGCGAGCGACATCCTCGTACGGCACGCCAACTCCACGCGGTACGAACAGGTACGCACCCCCGCCCGCCAGCAGATCCGCGAGCTCCCGGCCTCCGCCCTGCCCGAGCACGCGCAGAAGTGGGCCGACGCCTTCGCCCCCCGGCTCCGCGTCCTCACCGACGAACTCGCCCAGCTGGAACGCAACCGGGACTCCATCGTCGACCGGCTGCGGGGCCTGGTGGAATCCTCCCTCGCCACCCTGCGTTCCGCGCAGCGGCTGTCCCGGCTGCCCGAGGGACTGGGGGAGTGGTCCGGCCAGGAGTTCCTCCGCATCCGCTTCGAGGAACCCGACCAGGCCACCCTGACCGAGCGCCTCGGCGAGGTGATCGACGAGGCGACCCACTCGGCCCTCAAGAAGAACGCCGACCTGCGCCGCGACGGCATGTCCCTGCTGCTGCGCGGGGTCGAGGCGGCGCTGAGGCCCAAGGGCATCGCCGTGGAGATCCTCAAGCCCGACGCGGTGCTCCGCGCCGAACGCGTACCCGTCGGACAGATGGGGGACGTCTTCTCCGGTGGCCAGCTGCTCACCGCGGCCATCGCGCTGTACTGCACCATGGCCGCGCTCCGCAGCAACGACCGGGGCCGCGACAAGCACCGGCACGCCGGCACCCTCTTCCTGGACAACCCCATCGGCCGCGCCAACGCCACGTACCTGCTGGAGCTCCAGCGCGCGGTCTCGGACGCGCTCGGCGTCCAGCTCCTCTACACGACCGGGCTGTTCGACACCACGGCGCTCGCCGAGTTCCCGCTCGTGATCAGGCTCCGCAACGACGCGGACCTGCGGGCCGGGCTGAAGTACATCAGCGTCGAGGAGCACCTGCGGCCGGGACTGCCCCAGCAGGACCCGGAGGGCGAGACCGTGCACGGGGAGATCACGGCCACCCGGATGTTCAAGCGGAGCACGGAGCAGGCCACGGCCTGATCCGGCAGGACGGCACGGGGGGCGCCCGTACGGCGGTCGGCGCGTCCCTGCGGTGCTGGGGGCGCTGCCGGCCCGGGGGTCACACCCGGGAGAGCCGCCCCCGGCCCGTACGGCTGTGTCCGTGTCCTCCTATGCCCGCGCCGCCCTCGCGCGTGGCCCGGCGCTCCGCGCGGCGGGCCCGCCGGCGCTCACGGCGCATCTGCCGCGCGGTGCTGCTCGGCACCGACACCACACCGTGGCGCTGGTTCCACACCTGGCGGGTCACCCAGACGTCCAGCACCGACCAGGTCGCCCCGACCGTGCCTGCCACCCCGCCGAGCACCATCGGGAAGGCGAGCCAGGACCCCGCCATGGTGCACAGGAACGCCACCATGGCCTGGATGAGCGTCAGCGACACGATCATCACCGCGCGCACCGCCGCCGTGCGGACGGGATCGGGCATCCGTCTGCGGACCGCCGGCTCCTCCACCCACAACTGCCGAGGCACACGCACGTCCTGCACCGGCATGGCGTCCGACGACGCGACGCCCCGGCGTTCCCGAGTGCTCAAAGGACCTTCAACTCCCCACCGCTGACCGACTTGAGGGTGACTGCCCGGCCTGCCGCCGTTCTACGCGGGCCGGCCGGGCCAACCGCACGACGGACCCCGCCGGCCTGCCACACCGGCCTCCGGCGTGACTCCTGCCCCGTACGTACGGACGAATACGTGGGTACGAAGATTCCCGCGAGTTGGCAACGATCAGCACGGTCAAGGGTCACGAAACACGTAATTCCGGCCAAGTGTCCGGTACCGGATTTCCGGGTGCCCGCCGTCTGCATTTCTGCCGCACGCCGAGCTCCGCGGCCGGGAATGCGGGAATGATTCGCGTCAACTCCGCGCGGGAAGGCCGAAAATCGCCCGGACGGTCCTTCGAGTTGTCAGAGTGTCAGTAGTAGGCTCGCGCCGTTCGCAGAGGCGGGACCGACGGACACACCCCTGCGTGCGGGGGTCGAGCTGGGGGAGGCCATGCGCTTTCGCGGGAAGTCCATCCGCAGGAAGATCGCGGCACTGCTTCTCGTGCCCCTCGTCTCCCTCACCGCGCTCTGGGCGTTCGCCACTTACGTGACCGGGCGCCAGGCGAGCCAGATGATGGACGCGGGCGCCACGGTCGAAAAGGTCGGCCACCCGCTGGAGCAGGCGGTCCGCTCCCTCCAGGACGAGCGCCGCCAGACGCTCGTCTTCCTCGCCGACCCGCGCGCCTCCGACGCGCTGCCGCTCCTCCACCGCCAACAGGCCATCACGGACCGGACGGTGGCCGAGATCAGGGACGGCGCAGGCCGCGGCGGCATCCGCGACGGGCTGAGCAGCGACGCCCAGGGCCGACTCGACGCCGTGCTCAGCGCGGCCGACGGACTCCCCGCCCTCCGGCAGTCCGTGGAGAACCGCGGCATCTCCCGGCTGCGCGCCATGGACTTCTACGACGGACTCGTGGACCCCGCCTACCGGTTCCTCAACGGTCTGAGCACCATGGAGCACGTCTCCCTGGACAAGCAGGTCCGCGCGCTCGTCGGCGTCTCCCGGGCCCGCGAACTCCTCTCCCGCGAGGACGCGCTGGTCGCCTCCGGCCTCCTCACCTCCCGGCTCACCGACGCCGATCTGCGCCAGCTCGCCGCCCTCGTCGCCCAGCGCCAACTGCTCTACCAGGTCAACCTGGACATGCTCCCCAGCGACGAACGCCTGCGCGTCGAACGGTTCTGGGCCAGTCCCGAGACCGAACCCCTGCGCACCGCCGAGAACGCCCTGATCGCGGGCGGCGAGGCACGGGACCGTGCCGGCATCGACACGGCGCGCTGGCAGCGGGCCGCGCCCCCCGTGCTGGACCGGCTGGCCAACGACTACACCGAGATGACCAACCGTTTCCAGGACCGCGCCGATCCGGCCGGCTACCGGGTGCTCGTCCTCGCGGGCGTCGCGGGGGTCCTCGGCTTCCTGGCCCTGCTCGTCTCCGTCTTCGTGTCGGTACGCATCGGCCGCGAACTGGTCCGTGACCTCTCCCGGCTCCGCAAGGAGGCCCACGAGGCCTCGGGCGTACGCCTGCCGGGCGTCATGCGGCGGCTCGCGGCGGGGGAGCAGATCGACGTGGAGACCGAGGCCCCGCACCTGAGCTACGAGCCCGACGAGATCGGCCAGGTCGGCCAGGCGCTCAACACCCTCCAGCGGGCCGCCGTCGAAGCCGCCGTCAAACAGGCCGACATGCGGCGCGGCGTCTCCGAGGTCTTCGTCAACCTGGCCCGCCGCAACCAGGTGCTGCTGCACCGCCAGCTGACGCTGCTCGACGCGATGGAACGGCGTACCGAGAGTGACGCGGAACTCGCCGACCTCTTCCGCCTCGACCACCTCACCACCCGTATGCGCCGGCACGCCGAGGGCCTGGTGATCCTCTCCGGCGCCGCCCCCTCCCGCCAGTGGCGCAAGCCTGTCCAGCTGATGGACGTGGTGCGCGCCGCCGTCGCGGAGGTCGAGGACTACGAACGGATCGAGGTCCGCAGACTCCCGCGCATCGGCGTCGGCGGACCCGCCGTCGCCGACCTGACCCACCTCATCGCCGAACTCCTCGAGAACGCCACGGCGTTCTCGCCGCCGCACACCGGCGTGCAGGTGCACGGAGACCGCGTCTCCAACGGCTTCACCCTCGAGATCCACGACCGCGGACTCGGCATGACCCCCGAGATCCTGCTGGACGCGAACCTCCGGCTCGCCGAGACCCCCGACTTCGAACTCTCCGACACCGACCGGCTCGGCCTCTTCGTCGTCAGCCGGCTGGCCCAGCGCCAGAAGGTGCGGGTCTCCCTGCAGAAGTCCCCGTACGGCGGCACCACGGCGGTCGTCTTCATCCCGGCCAACCTGCTCACCGAGGCGCCGGACACCCATGGCACCGGGTTCCGGCTCGACCGCAGGACCGAGCGCGCCCTGCCCGGGCCGCGCTCCGAGCAGAACGCGGCCGGTGCGGCGTCCTCGCTCCCGCCGGGCCCGATCGACGGCCCGGTCGAGCTGGAGGCGCCGATGGGCCCCCGCGAGCGCGCGGCCTTCGAACGCGACCGCGACCGGGCGCTCGACCCGGCCCTCGCCCCCGTCCTCGGCAGCCTCGGCGACCTGGAGGACAGCGACAGCGAACGCGGCGGCCTCTTCCGTGCCCGCGACACGCGCCGGGGCGACGGACCGGAGCAGCACCAGCAGGCGGGCGACGAACGCGAGGGTCCGGTGCCGCCGGTCCGCCCGATGCGGTTCGACGGACCCGCGCCCCTGCCCCGCCGTACGCCCCCGACCCTCGTCGCGGAGCACGGCCGCCGCATCGGCGCCCCCCGCTCCGGCGGGCCGACCCGCTCGGTCCCCCGGCCGGCCGACCCGGCTTCCGTACCCGCCCCCGCGACGGCCCCCGTACCGCCCGCGGTCCCGGCACCCGCGCTCCCGCGGCCGGATGCCGAGCCCGTGACGATCCGGTCCGTGGACACCGTCGGCGGCCTGCCCCGGCGCATCCGCCAGGCGAGCCTCGTACCGCAGCTCCGCGAGGAGACGGAGGCCCGCACCGAGCCTGAGGCCCCCGCCCTCGAACGCGACGACATCCAGCGCGAGGCCGAACACGTCCGCGACCGCATGGCCTCGCTCCAGCGCGGCTGGCAGCGCGGGCGCCGGCAGAACGCAGGCGAGACGACCGACACGGGCGACTCAGACCCAGGAACACCACCGGGAGGGGACGGTCGATGACCGCACCGCACGCCGCCGCACACGACTCCGAACGCAGGGGGTCCGGCGAACTCAACTGGCTGCTCGACGAACTCGTGGACCGGGTGTCCAGCATCCGCCAGGCCCTGGTCCTGTCCCGGGACGGCCTCGCCACCGGCACCTCCCGGGACCTGAGCCGCGAGGACGGCGAACACCTCGCCGCCGTCGCCTCCGGCTTCCATAGCCTCGCCAAGGGCGTGGGCCGCCACTTCGACGCCGGCCAGGTGCGCCAGACCGTCGTGGAGCTCGACGAGGCGTTCCTCTTCGTCACCGCGGCAGGGGACGGGAGCTGTCTCGCCGTACTGGCCGACGCGGACTCCGACGTGGGCCAGGTGGCGTACGAGATGACGCTCATGGTCAAGCGCGTGGGGGCCCACCTGGTCAACGCACCCCGTACGTCCGGTACGTCCGCCGGAGGGTGAGGGGATGGCATGAGCGCAGAACCGGCCCGCGACACCGTCCCCGGATCACCGGCCGCCGCCCCCGGCGTCCGGTCCCTGCCCTGGTTCGACGCGGACGCGGGGCCGGTCGTACGCCCGTACGCGATGACCCGCGGACGCACCGGCGGCGCGGTCAGCCTCCGGCTCGACCTGATAGCGGTCGTCGTCCCCGAGCCCGCCGCCGACGACCCCGACAGGGACGCGGCCCTCTCCCCGGAGCACGTGGAGATCGTCGAACTCTGCTGCGCCGTACCCCAGTCGATCGCCGAGCTCGCCGCCGGCCTGGACCTCCCGGTGGGAGTGGTACGGGTCCTGGTGGCCGATCTCGTCGAGGAGGAGCTGGTGCAGGTGACCCGACCCGTTCCGCCGGCCGAACTGCCGGACGTGAACCTTCTGCGCGAGGTGATCAATGGCCTTCGGGCGCTCTAACCGCCGCAAGCGGGCCGTCGCGCCCGTCACCCTGAAGATCCTGGTGGCGGGCGGTTTCGGCGTGGGCAAGACGACGCTGGTGGGCGCGGTCAGCGAGATCAGGCCGCTGCGCACCGAGGAGCACCTCACCGAGGCCGGGCGGCCCGTCGACGACGTCTCCGGCGTGGAGACCAAGCGGACCACCACCGTGGCGATGGACTTCGGGCGCATCACCCTCCGCGAGGAGCTGGTGCTCTACCTCTTCGGCACCCCCGGGCAGGAACGTTTCTGGTTCCTCTGGGACGAACTGGCCCAGGGCTCCCTCGGCGCGGTCGTCCTCGCCGACACCCGCCGCCTGGAGGAGTGCTTCGCGGCCGTCGACTACTTCGAGCGCCGGGCGATCCCGTTCGCGGTCGCCGTCAACTGTTTCGAGGGCGCGGAGACCTACCCCACCGGCATCGTGCGGGCCGCCCTCGACCTCGGGCCGGACACCCCGGTCCTGCTCTGCGACGCCCGCGAACGGTCCTCGGTCCGGGACGTGCTGGTCGAGCTCGTCGAACACGCGCTGGCCCGGACCGGGCGGCTCAGGGAACCGGCCGGCACCTGAGGGGTCCGTCCGCGCCGGTCACCTCGCGGCGGGCCGGTCCGCGTTCTCCGCGAGCCACTTGGCGGCGGTCTCCGCCAGCTCGGCGTCCCGTCCGGCGAGCATCGTCAGGATCATCTGCGCGTCCCCGCGCAGCGACCAGGCGGGGTGGCCGAAGGTGGCCGGGTTGTTCCCCTCGATCAGGAAGTGCGCGGGCCAGGCCGTCCCGTACCCGATCAGCGGCAGCGCCGCCGCGTACCGCTTCCGGCCGCGCGCCAGCCCGTAGGCGGTGATCGCGAGCCCGGTCAGGGTCCCGGTCAGATGGACCCAGCGGGTCGCGGCCCTGGAGTGCATCGCGACGTAGTAGGGCCAGAACTCCTCGTACGAATCGAACGTCTGCTGCGTCATGGGGGCAAGGTATCGGCTCCCGCCCCGCCGGGAAACGGTCCCGTCGGCCAGACGCGGGGGAGTGACCGGCGGGACCGTCCTGTGCCGTCCGCCCGACGCCGTCAGCGGCCGCGCACCGAGCGCCCGTCCACCGGGAAGTCGAAATACGTGTCCGGGAAGAGCTCCGGGGCGAAGGTGTAGTGCCACCACTCCTCGGCCAGGTTGACGAACCCGAGACCGGTGAGCGTCCCCTTGAGCAGCTGCCGGTTGGCCCGCTGGGCGCCCTGGACGCGCGGATCGTCGGTGTGCGCGAGGGTGTCGAAGCAGTCGTAACCCGTGCCCATGTCCACCGAGTTGTCGGGGAACCGCGCGTCCCGGGGCCCGTAGCAGGGAGCGAGCGGCTCGCCCGGCCGGTACGCCCTCGTCGGTACGGCGGGCAGCCTCACCAGGGTCAGGTCGACCGTGCTGCCCCGGCTGTGCCCGGACTTCTCGGCGATGTAACCGTCCTCGAACAGCCGCGTCTTGTCGACGCGGGGATAGAACTCGTCCTTCATGGTCTGGTCGTCGAGGTCCTTCGCCCAGCGGACGAAGTGGTCCACCGCCCGCTGCGGCCGGTAACAGTCGTACACCTTCAGGGAGTAGCCCTGGCGTCGCAGCGCGGTCTGCGCCCGGTGCAGGGCTTCGGCGGCGGGGCGGGTCACGAGGCACACCGGCTTCCGGTAGCCGTCCACCGGGACGCCCAGGAAGGTGTGCGGCGTGGCGTACCGGATCTCCTCGATGATGCTGGGGTCCACGGAGCGCAGCGCGACGAAACCGTCCGGCGCCTTCGGCTCGGGCCGCGCCCGCGCCGGAGGGGTGGACATGGTCGCGGCGAGCAGGATGGCGGCGACGACGGTGAGCGTGCGGAGCACGGAACCGGATGCGGTCGTTGTTGTCATGTGCACATCGCTATCAGGTTCCGGCCCCCCGGGGAAGCGTGATCGGATACAGTCCGGCCCGTGTCCGAGCCCACCGCACCGCCCGTACGCGACTCCCACTGCGCCGCCTGCGGAGCCCCGTACGCCGCGTCCGTACTCCGCGCCGACGCCTGGCCCCGCCCCTGCGCCGCCTGCGGTACGACCGCCTACCGCAACCCGCTTCCCGTCGCGGTCGCCCTGCTTCCGGTCACCGGCCACGCGGGCGACGGCCTGGTCGTCATCACCCGGACCATCGCACCCCGGCGCGGCGGACTCGCCCTGCCCGGCGGGTTCATCGACCACGGGGAGGACTGGCGGCACGCCGTCGTCCGCGAACTCCGCGAGGAGACCGGCATCGAGGCCGGAGCCGACGAGGTGACCCTCGCCGACGCGCTCAGCTCCCCGGACGGCCACCTCCTCCTCTTCGGCCTCCTCCCCGCCCGTGCCGCCGACCGGCTCCCACCGTCCGTACCGACCGACGAGACGGCCGGGTACGACGTGCTGCGCGCGCCCCGGGAGCTGGCGTTCCCGCTGCACACCGAGGCCACCCGCGCCTGGTTCGCGGGCCGTTACGCCTGAGGACCCCGGCGGGTCGACGCGCCACGGCCACCACCGCACCGCCTGGTCACACCCCCCGCACCCGCACCGGATACGGCACCGGCCCCGCGTGGCCGTCCCGCTCCACCACCACCCGGCCGTCCTCCCACCGGGTGCGGAAACGCTCCACCACCGGCTTCCCCCGCCCCGTGCCGGCGCCCCGCACCAGCACCCCGCCACCGCGCCGCCCCGGCCGCGGCGCCCACGCCTCCAGCTCCGTCCCCCCGTCGTCGCCCCGCACCGGAATCACCACCCCCGCCCGCGCCAGCACCGGAATCCGCGACAACGGCGCCTCCACCGTCACCCGTCCCGGCCCCTCGTACGACCGGCCCGTCCCCGTGTCGTACCAGCGCCCGCGCGGCAGCCGTACGGTCCGCCGGACCATGCCCGGCTCCAGCACCGGCGCCACCAGCAGCGCGTCGCCCAGCAGGAACGCGTCCTCGCAGTCCCGCAGCGCCCGGTCACGGGGAGCGTCCCACCAGAGGGGTCGTACGTACGGTGCGCCCGTCAGCCGCGCCACGTGCGCCAGCGTCAGGAAGTACGGGCCCAGCCGCTCCCGCTCCAGCAACGCCGCTCGCGCATGCCCCAGCACCTCCTCCCCGAACTCCCGGGGCCCGGCCCCCGCGCGGAACAAGGGCAGGCGTGCGCCCAGTTGGAGCCGGCGCAGATACAGCTCGGGCGAGTCCGCGTCCTCGAACGCACCCAGGTCCGGCCCCGAGTACGGCACCCCGCAAAGCCCGAGCCCGACGACCGTGGCCAGCGCCGCGCGCAACCCCGGCCAGCCGTCCGCCGCACCCCCGGACACGGTCCGCCGCACATGCCGTTCGCCTTCCCCGCCCGCCCCGCCCTCCACGGCGGGCCACGTCTCGGGCGCCCCCGGCGACGGGAGCGCCGGAGCACCCGTGAGCCCGGTCCAGCCGCGCAGCACCCGGGCCGGCGTCCCCGCCACCGCCCAGCACCGCAACGGTCCGCCGTCCATCCGGACCTCGCTGCCGCCCGGCCGGTCGTGCCCCGAGCCCGCACCCTCCTCACCCTCGCGGATGGTCATCCGCCCCGTCCCGGTGCTGTCGTAGAACGCCAGATGCGTCCCCGCGTCCGAGACCACGAACTGCGCCGGCAGCCCCGGCGCCGACGGACCGTCCGCCCCGTCCCCCCGGCCCGCCCGACCCGTGCCCGGGGCGCCCAGCGGGTACGCGCCGCTCCGCAACCGGGGGCCCGACGGCGGCCCGCCCAGCCCGAAGAACCGCGCGTCGGCAGGGAGTTCCGCCCGCTGCACCCACCGCGCGGGACCCCCGCCGGCCGCCTCCCACCAGCGCGGCGGCAGCTCCCGCCGCAGCCGGACACCGCCCGGGGTCCGCAGCTCCACCGCCCCGACGCGCGACACCGACACCGTCAGACGCTCCGACACCACCTGCCAGCCACCGTCCGTACCGGGCTCCAGCCGCGCCCGCGGATCGGGCACCGGTTCCGTCCCCGGCAGACCGTACGAGGGAAGCCACCCGGCCCCGTCCCACGCCCAGAACACCGCCCCGCCCGCGGCCACCCGGATGCTCAGCTCCGAACGGGCGAACCGCACCACGCCGCCCCCGGGCCCGGGATCCGCTCCCAGCAGGGGTCCGGGCACCCTGGCCAGCTCCGGACCGCTCTGCCGCGGCGCCCAGGAGTCCCCGCGCCACGACCGCCAGGCCGTCCGCATGCCATCGACCGAACCCATCAACTTCACCGAGCGCACCAGGCCATGACCGTCCATGGCGCACACCTTGCCACCAGCCGAACCCGGCGAGCGTTTCGTTCAACTTCCGTTCACCCGAGGCCCGGCGGTCGTACATGAACACCCCGCACCGTGCGCCGCGACCGCCCGCCGCCCGCCACGCCCCGGTGCCCTCCTGCCGGCCCTGGTGCCGGGGACGATCACATGGCATCGTCCTCAGTGCTCGCGCGCACCACCCCTGCCCGTGCGCGCCGGCGCCCACCCCGCGCACCCGTCAGCCAGGAGCCGCCCCATGACCGCAGCAGCCGACGAAGCACCCCTCTGGCAGCCCGGCCCCGAGCGCGTCGCCGCCGCAGCCGTCACCCGCTTCCAGAGCTGGGCGGCCGAACACCACGGGGCCCCCGCCGAGGGGGGATACCCGGCCCTGCACCGCTGGTCCGTCGAGGAGCTCGACACCTTCTGGCAGGCGGTCGCCGAATGGTTCGACGTCCGGTTCTCCACCCCGTACGAGACCGTCCTCGCGAGCCGCGCCATGCCCGGCGCCGAGTGGTTCCCCGGCGCCACCCTCAACTACGCCGAACACGCCCTGCGCACCGCCGAGGACCCGCTCCGCGCCGACGCGCCCGCGCTCTTCCACGTCGACGAGACGCAGGCCCAGGCGGTCATGAGCTGGTCCGAACTCCGCCGCCAGGTCGGCTCCCTCGCCGCGGAACTGCGCGCTCTCGGCGTCACCCCCGGCGACCGGGTCAGCGGCTACCTCCCGAACATCCCGCAGGCCGTCGTCGCCTTCCTCGCCACCGCCGCCGTCGGCGGGGTCTGGACCTCCTGCGCCCCCGACTTCGGTGCCCGCAGCGTCCTCGACCGCTTCCAGCAGGTCGAACCCGTCGTCCTGTTCACGGTCGACGGATACCGGTACGGCGGCAAGGAGCACGACCGGACCGCCACCGTCACCGAACTCCGCCGCGAACTCCCCACCCTGCGCGCCGTCGTCCACGTCCCCCTGCTCGGCACCCCGGCCCCGGAAGGCACCCTCGCCTGGGCCGACCTCACCGGCGCCGACACCGAACCCCGCTTCGAGCAGGTACCTTTCGCCCACCCGCTCTGGGTCCTCTACTCCTCCGGCACCACCGGACTGCCCAAGGCGATCGTGCAGTCCCAGGGCGGCATCCTGCTGGAGCACTACAAGCAGCTCGGGCTCCACTGCGACCTCGGCCCGGAGGACCGCTTCTTCTGGTACACCTCCACCGGCTGGATGATGTGGAACTTCCTCGTCTCCGGCCTCCTCACCGGCACCACCGTCGTGCTGTACGACGGCAGCCCCGGACACCCCGACATCAGCGCCCAGTGGCGCGTCGCCGAACAGACCGGAGCCACCTTCTTCGGCACCTCGGCCGCCTACGTCATGGCCTGCCGCAAGGCCGGCGCCCACCCCGGACGCGACTTCGACCTCAGCCGCGTGCAGTGCGTGGCCACCACCGGCTCGCCCCTGCCCCCGGACGGGTTCCGCTGGCTGCACGGAGAGATCACCGACGACCTCTGGATCGCCTCGGTCAGCGGCGGCACCGACGTCTGCAGCTGCTTCGCGGGCGCCGTGGCCACCCTCCCCGTCCACATCGGGGAGCTCCAGGCCCCCTGCCTGGGCACCGACCTCCAGTCCTGGGACGCCGACGGCGAACCGCACCTGGGGGAGGTCGGCGAACTCGTCGTCACCGCGCCCATGCCCTCCATGCCGCTGCGGTTCTGGAACGACCCGGACGGCAGCCGCTACCACGACAGCTACTTCGCCACGTATCCCGGCGTCTGGCGCCACGGCGACTGGATCACCCTCACCGGACGCGGCTCGGTGATCATCCACGGCCGCTCCGACTCCACCCTCAACCGCCAGGGCGTACGCATGGGCTCCGCCGACATCTACGAGGCCGTGGAGCGGCTGCCGCAGATCCGCGAATCCCTCGTCGTGGGCATCGAAGAGCCCGACGGCGGCTACTGGATGCCGCTCTTCGTCCACCTCGCCGACGGAGCCGTGCTCGACGACGACCTGCGCACCGCGATCGCCCGCACGCTCCGCGAGAACCTCTCCCCGCGCCACGTACCCGACGAGGTCATCCAGGTCCCCGGCATCCCGCACACCCTCACCGGCAAGCGCATCGAAGTCCCGGTCAAGCGTCTCCTCCAGGGAACCCCCCTGGACAAGGCGGTCAACGTCGGCTCCATCGATGACGTCGGCCTCCTCCGCTTCTACGCCGGACTGGCTCGCACCCGCCACTGAGACGGCCCGTTGTCAGTCCCCCCGGTTACGCTGAGTGAGCGCCAGTCGACCGTACGTCTGCACACGCGGCACGCACGCAGACCGTACGGCCCGGACCGTCGTACTCGGACCGTCTCACTCAGGGGGAGCACCGCTCATGAACCGCACCGGACGCAACGGACGCACCGACCGCGCGACCGACACGACCCGCCGCACCCGCCGCACCGGGGCCCCGCCGGACCGGCGGCCCCGGTCCACCCGCCGCGCCCTGCGCCGCGAAGTGCCCGGCACCGTCGGCGTCCTGGTCGACCCCCAGGACTTCGCGGCGATGCGCGCCTACCGCACCTTCCCCTTCGACGACCACGCCGCCTATCTCCACGAGGTCGAGGGCCTGCTGAAAGGCTTCGAGGCCGAGGGACTCCACACCAGCCTCGCGCTCTTCGACCCGTCGGAGTTCGGTGAATTCTGCGCGGAGCACCGGCTCGACCCCGACAGCGCCGACGCCCGCACCCGTTTCACGGCCGAGATCGCGGCCGCCGGCGCCACGGTCCCCTACACCGGGCAGCCGCTCGACCGGATTCTCCCGCTCCTCGTCTCCCGCGTCGTACGCCGCGCGACCTGGGAGTACGCCACCGTGCTCCTGGCGGACCTCGGGGCCTGCGCGGACTGCGGCCAGGACATCGGCGGGGCCGCTTTCGACCGTGCCTCGCACCTGCTGCTCCGGCTCCTGGAGGCCGCCGGTCCAGGCACTCACCACATCGTCTGCTCCATCCGCTCCACCGACGACCGGCTCCTCGCCGTTCTCCACACCCGCCAGGAAGGGGGACGCCCGCCCGTCCTCTCACCCGCCGAAGGCACGGAGCTCGCGACCGTACTCGCGGTGGGCGTCGCGCTGGAGGCCCCCGGAGGCGTCGTCCTGCGCACCACGGCCCCCGACGCCCCGGACCGGGTCCACGGCTGGCGGCTCGACCGGGGCAGCCTGCTGCCCCTGACCGCGGGAGAGGTGTTCTCCGCCTACTGCACCGACGCCGGGACCGGCGAACCGGTCGGTCCGGAACCGGGCGTGGACTACCGCGCCGGCTTCGACATCGGAGCGGAGGACCCCCGGCCCCACCACTGATCCGCCCAGCACAGGCCACGACGAGCAGGCCCCGACGCGCAGGGGCTCCCCGCCACCACGGCGGAAAGCCCCTGCGTCCGGTCGCCCGGAACTCGGGCGCGGCTACGCGCCCTCCAGCACCGCCCGGGCCGCGCTCCGCGCGTCCTCCGCGGAGTCCGCGGCCCGCGCCGCCGCCGCGGCCCGCTCGCACTGCGCCAGCGTGTACCGCGCGAGCGTCGCCCGTACGTAGGGGAGCGAAGCCGCGCCCATCGACAGCGAGGTGACCCCGAGCCCGGTCAGCACACAGGCGAGCAGCGGATCGGCCGCCGCCTCACCGCAGACCCCGCAGCTCCTGCCCTCGGCGCGCGCCCCGTCCGCCGACAGCGCCACCAGGTCCAGGAGCGCCGGCTGCCACGGGTCCTGCAACCGTGACACCGCGCCCACCTGCCGGTCGGCGGCGAAGGTGTACTGCGCCAGGTCGTTGGTACCGAGCGAGAGGAACTCCACCTCCTGGAGCACCGAGCGTGCCCGCAGCGCGGCCGACGGGATCTCCACCATCGCCCCGACCTTCGCCCGCAGCCCCGCCTCGCGGCACGCGTCGGCGAAGTCCTTCGCGTCGCTCCGGTCGGCGACCATCGGCGCCATGACCTCCAACTGCGCCGACTGCCCTTCGGCGGCCTTGGCCAGAGCGGTCAGCTGGGTGCGCAGGACGTCCGGGTGGTCCAGAAGGCTGCGCAGACCCCGCACCCCGAGCGCGGGGTTCGGCTCGTCGGCCGGGGTGAGGAACGCCAGCGGCTTGTCCGCTCCGGCATCGAGCACCCGGACGACGACCCGGCCCTCGGGAAAGGCCTCCAGCACGGCGCGGTACGCCGCGACCTGCTTCTCCTCGGAGGGTGCCCGCTCACTGTCGTCCAGGAACAGGAACTCCGTTCGGAAGAGCCCGATGCCCTCCGCGCCCGCCTCCACCGCAGCCTGCACGTCCCCCGGACCGCCGATGTTGGCCAGCAGCGGCATCCTGTGCCCGTCGGAGGTGGCACCCGGCCCGCTGGAGGCGGCGAGCGCCGCCTCGCGCGCCGCAGCAGCCCCCTCCAGCGCGGCCCGCTTCTCCGCGCCGGGTTCGACGAACACCTCGCCGGTGCCGCCGTCGACCGCCACCACCACGCCCTCGGCCAGCTCACCGGCGCCGGGCAGCGCGACCACGGCCGGCACCCCGAGCGCCCGCGCCAGGATCGCGCTGTGACTGGTCGGCCCGCCCTCCTCGGTGACGAACCCGAGCACCAGCGTGGGATCGAGCAGCGCGGTGTCCGCGGGAGCCAGATCCCGAGCGATCAGCACGTACGGATGGTCGCTGTCCGGCACCCCCGGCATCGGCACCCCGAGCAACCGGGCCACGATCCGGTTGCGTACGTCGTCGAGATCGGCGACCCGCCCCGCGAGGTACTCCCCGGCGTTGGCCAGCAGCGCGCGGTAGGCGGCGAAGGCGTCGTAGAGACCGCGCTCGGCCGTGCTCCCCTCGGCGATGCGCCGCTCCACGTCGGTCATCAGCTCCGGGTCCTGCGCCATCATGGCCTGCGCTTCCAGCACCCCCTGCGCCTCACCGCCGGCGAGATTGCCGCGCGCGACGAGGTCGGCGGCGACGGCCTCCACGGCCTGCCTGGCGCGTCCCTGTTCCCGCGCCGCCTCCTCCGGTGGAATCTTCCTGACGGGCGGCTCCAGGACCGCCGTCCCCATGTGCCGGACCTCGCCGATGGCCACCCCGTGGCTCACACCGACGCCTCGCAGCGTTGTCTCCATGTCACCCGTCTCCGTTCGTGCGGCGGGAACCCCCGCGGTGGATGTCCGACTGGCTCGTCACGGAAGGGCAGGGTCACTGCCAGTCGAAGAGGGTGCCTCCCGCTTCCACGTCACCGGACTCCCGGACGTCCGAGAGGGAGTCGGCCGTGGCCTCCAGCGCCACGACGGGACAGATCGGGGACTTCCCCGCCGCCTCGACCTCGACCGGGTTCCACCGCACGATGCCCTGCCCGCGGGTGACGGTGTCCCCCTTGTTGATGAGGAGCTCGAACCCTTCGCCGTTGAGCTGGACGGTGTCGATCCCCAGGTGTGTCAGTACACCGTGCCCCTCGCTGTCGACCACCACGAACGCGTGCGGGTGGAGGGAGACCACGACGCCGTCGACCGGCGAGACCGCCTCGCCGGGCTCCCGGACGGGGTCGATGGCCGTGCCGGGCCCCACCATCGCGCCCGAGAAGACCGGGTCGGGGACCGCGGCCAGTCCGATGGCCTGTCCGTTGAGGGGGGACGTCACGTGGGTCATGGATGCCTCCGGGAGGTGGAGCTGGGGCGCCTGGCCTGGTTGCTCGATGGCCGTCCCCTGGTGTCACAGGGCGGCGCGTTCCTCAGCAGAGTAAGTCATGGCAAGTCGCGATTCTGCCCGAGATGTCCCGTTTGGCTGACGTAGAAGTGCACCGCGAACGATTTGCCTCGTCTCCCGACGAGGCTGTACTGTCGTAGATCTGCCTGGCCCCACCGTGACTTCTGGTCCTGGGGTCGGTGGCGACTCTCCAGCGAAACCTTGCCCGATAAGGGCTTCCGCATGCCTGCGGGGGCCTGGTCGGAGGGAAAGGGATTGCCTGATAGAGTCGGACTCGCCGGAAAGGGAAACGCGAAAGCGAAGAACTGGAAAGCGAAAACTGCTCGACCCGCTTCGACCGGGAATCGGACAGATAAGAGTCTGATAGAGTCGGAAACGCAAGAACGAAGGAAGCGCCCGGAGGGCCCCGGTGAAACGGGACCGAAGGAAGCGTCCGTTCCTTGAGAACTCAACAGCGTGCCAAAAGTCAACGCCAGATATGTT